>CBFICO010000187.1:0-1136 GCA_965661115.1 Salibacteraceae bacterium | reverse complement strand
TACAGACGATTTTAATAATGACGGAAAAATCGACATCATAACCTCAGGCTACGGATATACTGAATTCATGCACTACTATGGCAATACTGGTGAAGGTTTCATAGAAAAAACGGACTCATTCCAACTAAAAGGAATGCTAGGTGGTCTAAACATGGTTCACGCTGATTATGATAATGATGGCTTTAAAGACGTTCTAGTTCTTAGGGGGGGTTGGCTTGGCGAAGGCGGAAAACAGCAAAACTCACTATTAAAAAATATTGAGGGTAAGTACTTTTTAGATGTTACAGAAAAAGCCGGACTTAAATCATACTTCCCAACACAAACGGCAGTTTGGAGCGATTTTAACCTTGATGGAAATCTCGATTTATTTATCGGGAATGAACAATATCCATGTGAGTTATACCAAAATAATGGAGATGGGACATTTACGAACAACACAAATGGTTATGGAGTAAAAATAAATGCTTTTGTTAAAGCCGTTAATACGGGTGATGTTAATAATGATGGTTATCCCGATATATTCATTTCTATTAATGGTGATAATAATGTTTTGTTGGTAAATCAAACAAATACTTTAGGTAGAATTAGTTTCAGTAACGAAACCAAAAATTACAGTGTAGAATTACCTAAAGCGTCTTTTACAACTTGGTTTTGGGATATAAATAACGATGGTTGGGATGACCTCTTTGTTGGAAATTACAACTTATCTAAACAAAACTATGTTGCTAAATTCTATGCTCAAGAAAAAATTACGAATCAGTTTAATGATGAAAATCCAAGGGTTTATATCAATAGCCAAAAAGGTTTCTTCATTGATAAGACTAGTGAGTTCGACATGAATAAGGTATTATTCATAATGGGTGCTAATTACAGTGATTTTGATAACGATGGAAACTTCGATTTCTATGTTGGCACTGGCTCACCTGAATACAATGCAGTTATTCCGAATAGAGCTTTTACCCTCCATAAAGAAGGTCGATTTACTGAAACCACTCAACAAAATGGTTTAGGTAATATTCAGAAAGGACACGCAATAAGTTTCGCTGATTTTGACCATGATGGAGATGAGGACATTTATGCAGTTTTAGGCGGTGCATTTGAAGGTGACGCTTACCCAAATGCACTATTCAAAAACA
>CBFICO010000186.1:0-1258 GCA_965661115.1 Salibacteraceae bacterium | reverse complement strand
ACCTCTATAATACTTAACTCAACGCTGCACCTAAATGCATTTCGGGGAGTACGAGCTATTTCCGAGTTTGATTAGCCTTTCACCCCTACCCACAGGTCATCCAAACATTTTTCAACATGTACTGGTTCGGTCCTCCACTATGTGTTACCACAGCTTCAACCTGCCCATGGGTAGATCACACGGTTTCGCGTCTACCCCCACAAACTAGTTCGCCCTATTCAGACTCGCTTTCGCTTCGGCTTCAATCCTTAAAATCTTAACCTTGCTTGTGAGGAGTAACTCGTAGGCTCATTATGCAAAAGGCACGCCGTCACCACGAATGGCTCCGACCGCTTGTAAGCGTATGGTTTCAGGTACTATTTCACCCCCTTATTCAGGGTACTTTTCACCTTTCCCTCACGGTACTTGTTCACTATCGGTCTCTCAGGAGTATTTAGCCTTACCGGATGGTCCCGGCAGATTCATACAGGGTTTCACGTGCCCCGCACTACTCAGGATACTGTTAGGTATAAAATCGATTTCGTTTACAGGGCTATCACCTTCTATGGCCTACCTTTCCAAGTAGTTCTACTATCTATCTTAAGTCCAAAACACAGTCCTACAACCCCAAAAATGCCGAAACATTCTTGGTTTGGGCTAATCCCCGTTCGCTCGCCGCTACTTAGGGAATCATTATTATTTTCTTCTCCTACAGGTACTTAGATGTTTCAGTTCCCTGCGTTTGCCTCCTTTCGGATACTTAGTCTTCAACTAAGTGGGTTGCCCCATTCGGATATCTACGGATCACAAGTTATGTGCACCTCCCCGTAGCTTTTCGCAGCTTGTCACGTCCTTCTTCGCCTCTGAGAGCCTAGGCATCCGCCATACGCCCTTATCTTCTTCTCTTCTTCATATAAACTCGCAGTGTTTACATAAGCTTTCTTACTTTGCTTCTCTTCTTTTTGTCCAATATGTCAAAGAACTTCTTTCCGCATCTTCTGCAGAAATGACTACTAGGTTTTAGTTATTCGTAAATAACTATAACAACTAGCCTGTAGTTACTAGTTTAGGATTCGAACCCAAAACAAACCCGACCTGGGTAGTAATAAAAAATTGGAAATGCATAAAAAGGAGAGGATCACTTTTCTCATAAAACAAGAAATAGAGTAGTCTCTAAAAAGGAGGTATTCCAGCCGCACCTTCCGGTACGGCTACCTTGTTACGACTTAGCCCCAGTTACTAGTTTTACCCTAGGCAGCTCCTTACGGTGACCGACTTC
>CBFICO010000185.1:0-1277 GCA_965661115.1 Salibacteraceae bacterium | reverse complement strand
AAAGTAAACACTGTTTGATCCTGTGCCCAAAATGCCAACTATTCCCGGTTTTCCATCACACGTAGCGTTTACCGCCGCATCAATATCATGCAAAACCGAAATCTCAGCATTTGGAAATAGTTTTTTTAATGCGTCATCAATTATCTGCTTCCTTTTAGCGGTAGAACAACCGCTTCCATAGAAGAACACGTCGAGCTTTTCATTCGCTATGTTGCTGAAAAACTCTTTTCCGCTTAGCTCGGTATAAACATCATTAGAGTTCAGGATAAAATGATTAAAACCTATGGTTGTTTCATAGCTAGATTCATTATTGCTAATTAGCACCCAATTTGTTTTGGTAGATCCGCTTTCTGCTATGAGTATTGATTTACGCATTCTGCAGAATTCCTTTTTGACGAAGTAAGCGGTTTACCCTAATAACTAATTCGTTAGGGCTAAATGGTTTGGTCATAAACTCATCTGCCCCCATCTCAAATGCTTTAATTACATTTTGCTCTTGACGAAGAGTGGTGAGTAGAATAACTGGTATTTCTTTATCTGTAAAATCTTTTACGTACTTAACCAGTTCAAGACCATTAACATAGGGCATCATTACATCACTTATAATTAAGTCTGGTAATTCGGTTGCCAACATGTCTTTGGCTACTTTTCCGTTTTTTGCGGTAACGATGGTAAAGTCTTCTTTTTTTAGTCGAAACTCTATTGTTTTGAGGAGCATTGCTTCATCCTCTACCACCATAATCTTAATACCCTTCATTGGCTGCAAAAGTATTTCTATTCTTTGTACATTACCAACAATTACTAATGATTGTACCTATTTTATTTGCGTCGTGTCTATAATTCACAAGGAGTATTTGTCCACTTTGGTTTTTCTGCAAAATGATAGAAATAAAGAACTCATGGAATATTTTTCTGACTCACCGAATTTATAATTATGTTTATCCTTTAATTTTATTTTCGCAGCTAAGATTTTGCTCCAATTGAAGATTAAAAAAGTTCTATATTTAGTAGGTGTTTTCCTGTTGCTTTTGTGTACAAATGTGACAGGGCAAACAAAAAAAGATGCTTTTCAAACTGCCCGAAGTATAGCATTCGCTGGAGATTATCAAAAATCTCTTGAAATCTGCGATAGCATTATTAAAGAACAACCTAAAAACTTTGATGTAAGGATTTTACAAGCCCGCGTATTTGCGTGGAATAAGCAATTAGATTCATCAAGAACAAAATTCAAACAACTCAATTAAACCAAGTTTTGAAACAAATAGAAGCGATACTCG
>CBFICO010000184.1:0-1290 GCA_965661115.1 Salibacteraceae bacterium | reverse complement strand
CTAAGTAATTCTGCTGTTCTATTATGTATTGGCGGATTGTCTCCTCAGCCGAACCTCTAAACAGTACCCCATGAGGTAAAATACAAGCCATTGTGCCATTATCTGCTAATTGGTGTATCATGTGCTGAACAAATGCAAAATCGGCCTTTGTAGAAGGTGCTAAACGTCCGTATTGGCTAAACCGCTCGTCATTTTCATTTAGTGGGTTGTTTTTACCCTTCCACTTGGCTGAAAATGGAGGGTTTGCAACAATTGCCTCAAATCGGTCTTCCAAATGTTGAGGCTCTTCTAAGGAATCCTCTTGTTTAATGTCAAAGCGGTTATAGTGTACCCCGTGCAAAATCATGTTCATACGGGCTAGGTTGTAGGTGGTTCTATTTAGTTCTTGACCATAGAACTCAGCAACATCAGCTTCACGAGCTACACGCAGCAATAATGAACCAGAGCCACAAGTAGGGTCATATACAGATTTTAGCCTTTTCTTTCCAGTAGTTACTATTCGGGCTAATATGGTAGATACTTGCTGAGGCGTATAAAATTCACCTGCTTTTTTTCCTGCTCCACTAGCAAATTGACCAATTAGATATTCATAAGCGTCTCCTAGTAGGTCACTTTCGGTGTCTTCTAAAGCAAAGTCAATTTTGTTAAGGTGTAAAAGTACTTTAGAGATTAGCGAGTTTCTCGCTTCAACCGTTCTACCAAGTTTGGTACTGCTTAAATCAAGGTCTTCAAATAGTTGGTTAAACTCCTCCTCGCTATCTGTACCCATTGTACTTTGCTCGATGCTGTTTAAGATAGCTTCTAAGTCTTCAAGAATGAAGTTGCTTTCATTTTCAACATTTGCATTCCCTTTTTTGGCAATAGAATTAAATAGTTCATTGGGTAGAAGAAAGTAGCCGAGTTTGTCCAGAGAATCTTCTCTAATGGCCTCTAGGTCTTCTGAATCAGTAACTTTTAGATAGTCTTTTATTGGTTCGGTCTCTAATAGTTTGTTGGCGTGTAGTAGTTGCCGCTCCGATAGGTATTTGTAGAAGATAAACCCCAGTATGTAATCTCTGAACTCATCTGCGTCCATTTTTCCTCTGAGTTCGTTGGCAATATTCCAAAGTTGTTGTTCAAGGAGTCTTTTTTGTTCTTCGCTCATTTAGTTACTTCGCTTTTTGGGTTTGTTGTTATGAAGAAACCAAATATAGGATAACCAATTGGTTTGTTTCTTAGGTTAAATTACCTCTGGTTCTTCACCTTCTAGAGTAACTATGGTAATGCAATCAATTTTAGCTTTTTTGAATA
>CBFICO010000183.1:0-1431 GCA_965661115.1 Salibacteraceae bacterium | reverse complement strand
TCCGTCTCTTACATCAGGAAGTGCACGCGAAACAATAACAGACATCGAATAATCGATGTACGCCGATTTCATTTCCTCTTCAATGTTTACTTTAATTATCTTTTCTCCTTCGCCTTCAGCCATATTTTAAAGCTTTAATTACAATTTTTTAATGTTACTCACCAATCGGTTTGCGACCGTTCGAAAATACGTCTGTAAACCTCTATTTAAGGTAGCTTTAAGCTTGCTTTTATTAACAAAAATCGGTGTATAAAAAGGACTTTTTCAACAAGTGTTGCCAAAGTGACAGCAAGTAACTTTGAACGTGCAGAAATTATGACTACTTTGCACTCAATGGAACCTTTTTTGAAAGGCCATTGTCCTACTTAAAGAGAACAAGATATGGATTCAAATTTTTCACCACGCGTAAAGGATGTTATCACGTTTAGTCGAGAAGAAGCTTTGCGCTTAGGTAATGATTATATAGGAACAGAACACTTTTTACTGGGCTTAATTCGTGAAGGCGAAGGTGTAGCGGTAAAAATTCTAAACAACCTAAATGTAGATTTAGCTGCTCTCAGAAAATCTATTGAAGGTTCTATCACCCCTTCAGTCAATAAGGGCTCCGGTGCTTCCTCTGGGAACATTCCACTAGTAAAACAAGCTGAAAAAACTTTGAAGATAACTTATCTGGTTGCAAAGACTTTTAAAAGCTCTATCATAGGTACTGAGCATTTATTGTTGAGTATTCTAAAAGACGAGAATAATGTTGCAACTCAGGTTTTGAGAGAATATCATGTGGATTATCATGTAGCTCATGAAGAATTAGAAATGATTCTCTCTGAAAAAAGCCGTACTCCTAAAGCTGATTTTCCTGGTGGTACAGCCGATGGCGATGAAGAGGAAGGCCCTTCAAGGTTTAAAGGTTCAGGATCAGGCGGAAGCCAATCTAAAGGTAATTCCAAATCCAAAACACCTGTTCTGGACAATTTTGGGCGCGATTTAACGCGGATGGCCGAGGAAGATAAGCTTGACCCTATAGTAGGAAGAGAAAAGGAAATAGAGCGTGTTTCTCAAATATTAAGTAGAAGAAAGAAAAACAACCCAATGCTAATTGGTGAACCCGGCGTTGGTAAATCTGCAATTGCAGAAGGTTTAGCGCTTAGAATTGTTCAACGTAAAGTATCTAGAGTACTCTTTAATAAGAGAGTTGTAACTCTTGACTTAGCATCTTTAGTTGCGGGAACTAAATACCGTGGCCAGTTCGAAGAACGAATGAAGGCCGTAATGAATGAGTTAGAGAAGTCGAGAGACGTAATCTTATTCATTGATGAGATTCACACAATAGTTGGCGCAGGTGGCGCAAGCGGTAGTTTAGATGCTAGCAATATGTTTAAACCAGCATTAGCTAGAGGAGAAATTCAATGTATAGGTGCAACTACTTTAGATGAG
>CBFICO010000182.1:0-1488 GCA_965661115.1 Salibacteraceae bacterium | reverse complement strand
AATCTAAATCAATTGCATGTACACGGTTTGACGCTAAAACACTTAACAACAGAAGTATAAGGGAAGTATATTTCATCACTTTTAAAAATTTAGTTAACAATTTTTACATTATTGTCTATTGATAGACAAAACGCAATGTTTTTGGTGGCGACAAAAATAATCTAACGAAAGTTGCCTAAAAGCTTGAGTTGTAATCCCCCCATTTCAAGTAGCAAAAATAACTAGACTATTTCGCTGCTTTTAAAATGGTGCCTTATCAGTTCAATTTGTCTAATTTTGAGCTTTTCTACCTCATCCTGTGAGTATAGTTTCCTCAAAGTCGGCTGGGAAATAAGAAAGTACTGTGTCGCCCCTAATAGATGATAAACAAGGGCCAAAGACTGCTCAGAACTGAACTGTTCGTGTTGTTTTGCACTCTTAACTACTTCAGTCAATCGATCTAAAAATGGTTTCAAAAACCACCGATTAGAGGTATCTGCTCTTTCTCTATTATCAATGAGTTCTCTCAAGAGTAACACTATCACTTGATACGTTCTTCCCTCAGCATTTAGCAAAGACTCAAAGATATTAATCAGCTGTTGTGTGGTGTCTTGCGACTTTGATATCTCCTCGTTTACAAAATCAGAAATGTATAAAGCAGCCCTATTGAGTACCTCTGCGTAAAGTTTTTCTTTTGTAGGAAAATGATGCAATAACCCTTGCTTGGTCACACTTACTTCAACTGAAATGTCTTGAATACTTGTCCCATAAAACCCTTTCTCTGAAAAAAGTAATTCTGCCTTTTCAAGCAAATTGTCCCTTGTCTTTTTAGTCATTGGAGCACCAATATTATAGAAACGCCTTGACAGCTTACCATGTGGTAGGTATTTTTGAAAGAAACTTACCGACTGGTAGGCTTAAGTGAGAGGGTGGAGAATTTGCTATGAATAAAAGTCTCGAAACACAGTTAGTTAAAGCTTGTATTGTCTGCAAAAAACATAAAACGACAACGCTCGGCACGAGTGAACACAAAGTGGAAATTTCAAAGTATCGGTGTAACGTTCGCTTTAAACAAGAGATGGAGAACATTTTTAAAAAACTGCCGTTCATACTGTTACATTCCAGCGAGCTTAATGATTCAAATACCTCTAGGAGTGTTGAAACCAGTTTAGGCTCGCTTGTGGCTACACGAGATGCAAGTGGAAAAATCCATGTATTCCACAATAGCTGTCGACACCGTGGTGCTAAGATTGTTGATGGCAGTGGTTGTAGTAAACTCCTAGTTTGTCCTTATCACGCATGGTCCTACTCTCTCGATGGCAAACTTAGAAGTGTGCCGGAGCAAATGCACTGTTTCCCTGAACTAGATAAAGAAGAAAATGGATTAATCCGGGTGCCTTGTATCGAAAAGCACGGTTTCGTTTGGGTGATTCCTAACGCCAATGAAAGCCGTTCATCAAAAAATTATTTAGACGAATATTTAGGTGAAATTGGACCACACCTAGCATG
>CBFICO010000181.1:0-1535 GCA_965661115.1 Salibacteraceae bacterium | reverse complement strand
CCAACCGCATCGTTTGGTCCATAATCGTGGTCGTCCCAAATAGCAATATGATGCATTTTACTCAGTAGGGGTTGTAATTCGGGTACACTGCGGGTATGCGTATTTCGGTAATAGATGCCAGTTTTGCTGGTCCAATCTACCTCTCGGTAATAAGTATTATCTCCCAACCAAAGCATTAGCGACGCATCGTGTTTTGCCATTTCAGCTAAGATTTGATAGTCTCCTCCGTACGGATTTCCTGGTCGGTCAAATGCTTTTTCACTAATGTACATACAACTTCCGGTAAGTATGGAAAACTCGGGTGGTTGTTCTCGCCATTGCCAAAGTTTAGGAACTTGAATTTTGCATGGATAATCAAATTGTATGGCTTGCCCGTTTATTTTTAGTTGATAGTTGTAGTTAGTGCCAGGTTGCACTTTGTCGGCAATTAGGGTAGTGATATATCCATTTTCTTTTTTTGTCGTTGATTTTTCAGTTGAAAGCTTGTTGTCTGGGTTTTCGGTACTCCAATACTCAATTTGTACTTCTGCGCTTTCGGTTGTTTGAACCCAAATGGAGGCTTCTTTGGCGGTTACATATCCGTTCATAGGTCCAGCTTGCAGCAAGTTTTTTTGAGCTTTAGTAATAGTACACAACGATAAAAATGAGAAAAAGAGAATGAGATGTTTCATGTCTTGTTTTAATGAGCATCAAAGTAAAATATTGTTAGTTAATTGAGGGTTACCAGAAAAAAAACTTGTGGCAAAATGTTTGATAAGCAGCAACTACTACATTTGCTTAACATGAAAACACCTCAACTATATATAGTTTTCGCTGTAATTGCTATTGCCGTTGCGTCTTGTACGACATCAAAATCGCTTTATAAAAAGGGTAATCAACTTGCCGCTGCTGGAATGAATAAGGAAGCCGCCGACTTTTTCTACAATTCCTTAAACAGAAATGCAAACAACGTAGATAGCCGTATCGCTCTTAAGAGCATTGGCCAGAAAGTTTTAGAAGAAAATCTCCAAAAATTTTATCAAGCTCATGGTGCCGATCAGCATAAAGAGGCCGTTTATTCTTATCGTGCAGCAATGGATTTTAAATCTAAAATGTCTCGATTTGTTGAGTTGAGCGTTCCTCCTTATTACGAAGATTACTACGACGAATCAAAAAACGCCTACCTCGAAACTAGATATGCAGAGGCTAAGCGCATGATAAAGGAAGAGAAGTTTGAGGCGGCAAACAAAGTCTTGGAGGAAATTCTTAGAATCGATAAAAACTACAAGGACGCATCTGACTTAGAAAAATACTCTGATGCTGAACCCTTGTACCGAGAGGCAATGGAAAATTACGATTCCAAAAAATTCAGGACTTCTTACTACCAATTTGAGCGTGTTTTAAATATCAGTGCCAATTATAAAGACGCCAATTATTACAAGGAAGAGGCACTTAAAAAGGGACGTTTAACGATTGCGGTAATGCCTATTGGCGGAACGGGTGCAGATAAGCAAGCGGCTGATTTAGTCTACACTTCAATCATGCAAAAGCTGGTT
>CBFICO010000180.1:308-1574 GCA_965661115.1 Salibacteraceae bacterium | reverse complement strand
ATAGGGGGCCTGGAATACATCAACCTTGGATACGCTTTTCAAGAGGGCGTATCTGCGCTTGTATATGCGTTGGCATATAACTTATTTAATTATCTTCAAATAAAGTTCAATAAACGAATTCAAAATGCTTTTAAAAATCATCGTAAAATAATCATTTCAGCCACTAGTGGAATTCAATCCAGGGTGGAGCATGAGTTTAAATTACCTAGTCCAGTGCTAAGCGAAGTTGGGTATCATAAAGAAGTGGTGGGAAAAAAAATTTATGAGGGTGGCCAATTTAATTTATTATGGATTGGAAACTTTAATAATTATAAGGCCCCGATAATAGCGCTAAAAGTTTTCCGTAAACTTGCATCTGATAAAAAATTTAAGCTAACTATGGTTGGGGTCGGTAGAAAACTTCAACAGGCGAAATGGTTCTCTTCTAAGTTTTTGTCGAACGAAGTCGTATTTACCGGAAGTATTGATCGAGAGCAGGTTGGATACTATCTGGAAAATAGTCACGCATTGTTGATAACAAGTATGAAAGATCTTACATCAACAGTCTCAATTGAGGCAATATCCAACGGACTGCCAATAATTGGGCCAAAAATAATGGGATATTCCCATTTAATTGAATTAGGAGCGGGATTAGGAGTAGATATTTCAAATTTTGATTCTGATCCAATAACCAAAATCGCACAAGAAATTCGGAGCGCATCGGACCCCATAGTTTATGCAAGACTACAGCGAAACATTCAGCTCGTGGTTGGGACATTTGCGTGGTCGGAAAAGGGATATGTAATCCGCAAATATTACGATGAAGTTTTACATGAAAATTCTAGTTGTTCATAATCACCATGGAAACAAAGCGCCATCTGGCGAAACTCAAGTTGTGAATGCAGAAATTAAGTTACTTCGTGAAGCCGGACACACAGTCCTTGAATTCATACGTCGAACAGATGAAATATCAGAAATGAACAGACTACAAAAATTGTTTGCCTACTTAAACATGGTATTCAACTTAAAGAGTTATCGGTCTGTGAAGCAAATAATTAAAAATAATAAACCAGATATTATGCACGTTCACAACACATTTCCTTTAATATCTAACTCTGTGTTTTTAGCTGCTAGAGGAAAAATACCAATTGTCCAAACATTGCATAATTACAAAATGAGTTGTATTGCGGGCACGCATTTCAGAAACTCAATGAGATGCTATAAGTGCACAAAACCTACCGATTTGTCCGCAGTGATGTATAAGTGCTATCGAGGTTCCCGATGGCA
>CBFICO010000180.1:0-298 GCA_965661115.1 Salibacteraceae bacterium | reverse complement strand
TTACACACTGCAATCAAATCTTAAAAAAACTTCATAAAGATGTGGATGCCTATATTTATTTGAGCCAGGCACAATTAGAGGTAGCAAAAAAAAGTGAGTCGCACTCAAAGACGAATTACTATTTAAAACCCAACTTCGTTTTTATGGATGATAATGAATTTCCACGAACAAATTTTGAGCGAAACGGTGTATTGTTCTTAGGACGCTTAGCGGAGGAAAAAGGTATATTGAAATTAATTGAACATTGGTCCGCGCAACCCTCCTACCCAAATCTAATAATTGCTGGTGATGGACCATT
>CBFICO010000179.1:0-1613 GCA_965661115.1 Salibacteraceae bacterium | reverse complement strand
CAAGAATTTAAAGCCACTTTTTATATCAAATAACACCTTGGACTACAATTACAATGGCGAAAACACATTCTGGGCAGGTAATGAGCAACGATTTGTAGATCTCAGAAATTTAAGTCAGCGTACAGAGAATATCGCAGGGTTTGTAAACAGAACCGACAGTATTCATGTTTTTTTAGAGCCAATGGCTACTAGGAGAATGCATCGGCAAGGTGATTTAAGAGGAACATTATATGGCGGCAGACAAATAGGTTCAACATCATTTAATCACACCTCATCGACAGACATTGATTATTGCATGATATACTTCTATTTAGAAATGGAGAAAAAAGATCCAAATGGTGATTATTACATATTTGGAGAGCTTTCAAACTATGTTTTAAATAATCAGTTTAAAATGACTTACGAGCCAGAGAAAAAAAGATACCGCTTAGCCGCTTATATGAAACAAGGCTTTTACAACTGGCTAATTATGTATTCTAAAGATGGAGTTACTGCCGATGTAAATAAAATTGAAGGCAGCTATATTGAAACAGAAAACATCTACTCCATTTTGGTTTACCATGATGATATAACGGCGAATTACACCAAACTTATTAAATACGAAACCTATTCATACCCCAGCGACCAAAACCAAATCCGACTGCGAATTGGGCAATAATTTGAATGAAAAAACTTCCTATATTTAACCGCGATTATGGTTAGGGAGATTACATCAAACGTTATTGTTAGCGTTGAAACTACATTTTTAGAAAAAAGCTCAAGCTCAAAGCAGTTTTTATTTTCTTACGCCATTACTATCCAAAACAAAAACAACTGCTCAATTCAACTTTTAAGCAGGCATTGGAAAATTCAAGATAGCCTAGCCGAAACTCGCTATGTAAATGGCCAAGGCGTAATAGGAGAACAACCCATTATTTTACCGGGAGAAACCTATCGTTACGAATCTTATTGCGATTTAAAATCCAACATCGGTTTTATGGAAGGTTCGTACATTTTTGCCAAAGAAGACAACCAAGAGCTAATTGAAGTGCGCATTCCACGCTTTGAGCTTAGTCTGCCCACCGTCCTTAATTAGGAATACTTAGGGCTTGTTGCCCCTCTGCCCCATTTACTTTAACTACCTTTGTCCGCTGAAAATTATAGCGTTTAACACTTAAAAAAAGTTGATATGCCAAATGGAGTTTTTAATGTTCCTTTTCCGGAAAACGAACCGGTTTTAGGGTACGCACCAGGCTCAAAAGAGAAAGCAGAACTAGAAGCTGCTTACAATGAATTATACAATACTGTAGTTGATGTACCTATGTACATTGGTGGTCAAGAAGTAACGACCGAAAATAAACTACCATTAAGTCCTCCGCATGAGCACGCCAAAGTAATTGGCCATGCCAATATGGGCGATAAATCACATGTTCAAGCCGCAATTGATGCTGCGTTAGCTGCTAAGCAACAATGGGCAGATTTGAGCTGGGAGCACAGGGCTTCTATTTTCCTGAAAGCTGCTGAGTTACTAGCAGGTCCTTTTAGAGCAAAAATGAATGCTGCAACCATGCTTGGGCAAAGTAAAAATGCAATGCAAGCAGAGATTGATGCAGCTTGTGAAATGATCGATTTCT
>CBFICO010000178.1:0-1725 GCA_965661115.1 Salibacteraceae bacterium | reverse complement strand
TTATATCAATCCAAGCTATTCTTTCGTCAATCCAAGTTTTTAGATAATTTTTTTTCTCTTCATAAGTTTCCCCAACAAAGAAATTTGGCCATACGTACCTGCCAAGTGTTTCCCAGTGATAATGGTTTCTTGTAACGGCCTCACCCATTTCAGCAATCGCACTATCAATTACGCCAAATTGAAATGCCGTAGAAATAACTCCGCTCTTTTGCTTATAATAACTCCAACGACAATTAAACTGCTCGGCATAATCTGGTTCTTCTAGTAACCTCACGAACCACCATATTCTATTGCCTTCTTTATTGTACACCCATTTTTTTGTGAACTGCACTCCTTCAGTTCCAAAATCTACATTTCCAAAACCAAGGTTGTAATCCCAAGCTGGACCTAAATGAACTAAATCATCATCAAGCACATGGTTTTTATAGAAGTATGTGCTGTATCGGTAGGATTCTATGTCTTTAGAGATCTCATCCAATATCATGTAATCAACAAAACTGGCAGTATTGATAAACTTACTATACCCGTTATCTTTACTGGCATAGCCATCACTTAGTAAATTCTCTTGAAAATTAAAATAGAAATCTTCAATGTACTTTTTTTGCTTTGGGTGTAAGCTATCAACTTCTGGCTCTGCGTGTTCAACAGTAATATCTGAGTAATATGGATAA
Organism: Salibacteraceae bacterium; assembly: GCA_965661115.1. Classification (GTDB taxonomy): domain Bacteria; phylum Bacteroidota; class Bacteroidia; order Flavobacteriales_G; family Salibacteraceae; genus UBA6770. The sequence goes on along the minus strand of CBFICO010000178.1, from coordinate 1,054 downwards.
CTTGTTTTATGTCCGTGTGTAAATACAGCTGGGTCCGGACCATACTGCCAATCAACTTTTGTCATATATCCATCGCTAATAAAATTACCTATAGTATCTATTTGTCTTAGCTTACGGATATCCACTCGGTCATTATCCCTTTTTATTTTTTCGGTAAAAACGTATACGCCCATGTAATAACCGTTATGAAAGACTTCACACAACTGAGTTCTTGGAGACCATTCTAGCATGTTTCGCGCTATATCATACATCAAATAATTTCTCAGCAAGGATTTATCGGTGTATGGAGCATACAAAATCCAGTCATTTTCTGCTGGAAACCCAAATAGCGATAAATTTAAATTGTTGCCTAAGGAATCTTGTGTCTCTAATCTCCATGATTTTTTGGGGAATTCTAGTGTACTGTTTCCTCTGTTTTTTATGATTATATCTCCATTGTAATGATTGGGCATTTCATCAAAGTAGTGCTTCTTCCCTTTTCCGTAACAGGTAATTTCCATTTTTCCTGAAATTTTAAGGGAGTCGTTTAGTCTAGGAGACGTTATTCTAACAATTGGCAAGGTTGAATACTCTGCAAACATTGGAGGAGGCTTAAACCATGCAGGAGCGGGCGCAAACTGTTTATCCGTATCTTTCATAGCAAACAGCAAGTTGAAGAATCCAGCAATTTTTGTAGGAGATGTAGAACTAGCATGCACTTGTATCGCTAAAACATTGTCTCCGTTTTTAAGCCAATTATTTAATTGATAATCTTTCAGGATATAATCTTCGTAAGGTTTACCATCGATTAGCCCCGCTTTTCTTTCCAAATCTGCTACGTCGGTATGAGCAGGTTCATTCCAAGCAGACCCAATATTTCTTCTTCTGAACTCGTATCCGTTTATGTAAGCAACAAAAGACGCATCGTAATCAGAAAGCAAAACAGCGCTTGCAATCTTAGTATAGTCTTGAATAGTGAATTTCTTTCTCAAATAAAATGACCTAGAGGTTGGTATAGTTGTTTGAACATTGGTGTAACCAAATCCCCAGCCTCCTTTTCCTTTCAACCAACCAC
>CBFICO010000177.1:250-1893 GCA_965661115.1 Salibacteraceae bacterium | reverse complement strand
TTTCATTTCTGAAAAAGTAAAAGAAGATGTTGGTGCGCACTTCTTTGATTACGATAGTGATGGTGATGTTGATTTATATGTAGCAAGTGGTGGAAACGAATTCCCTGAGAATAATTTAGCTTATACGGATAGGCTTTACGAAAATGACGGCAAGGGTAACTTCACAAAAACAACTGGTGTTATCCCAGAAATAAGAGTAAGCGGCAAAGAGGTTTCTTCAGCTGACTTTGATGGTGATGGAGATCTTGATTTATTTGTAGGTGGAAGACTTACTCCAATTAAATACCCCTTTGCGCCAAGAAGCTATTTGCTTAAAAACGAAAACGGTAAATTTATCGATGTTACCAAAGAAACAGCTCCATCTTTGGAAGCTCCTGGGTTGGTTACCGATTCTAAATGGCTAGATATTGATAACGATAAAGACCTTGACCTGGTAGTTGTTGGAGAGTGGATGCCGGTTTTGGTATTGGAAAACAAAGATGGCAATTTGCAAAAAATGGAAACCGCCAAAAATCTTGAAGAAAACACTGGGTGGTGGTACAGCATTGAGTCTGCCGATTTCGATAATGACGGCGATCAGGATTTTATAGTAGGAAACCTTGGTTTAAATTACAAGTACAAAGCTTCTTCAGATGAACCTTTCCAGGTTTGGTGTCATGATTTTGACAACTCGGGTACATTAGATATTGTTCTTGGCTATTACGATCATGGGGCTTGTTTCCCGGTAAGAGGAAGAACTTGCTCTTCTCAACAGATGCCGTTTATTAAACAAAAATTCCCAACATTCAATGAATTTGCCGCAGCAACAATTGAAGATATTTATGGTGAACAGTTAAGTAAGGCTCACAATCTAAAAGCAAGAAATTTTGCAACTAGTTATATTGAAAATGTAGGTAATGGGCAATTTAAAATCAGCAGCTTACCCAACCAATTCCAGTTTAGTTGTGTTCAAAGTATGGTTATTGATGATTTTGACAACGACGGAAACTTAGACATTTTGGGTGGAGGAAATTTGTACACTGCAGAGGTGGAGACTCCTCGTAATGATGCATCAATTGGCTTTTTGGGTAAAGGCAACGGTAACGGTACATTTAGCTTTATGCCTTACACTGAAAGTGGAGTATATATGAGGGGAGATGTGAAAGACATAGCCGCTATTAACACCACCGACGAAAAAACTTTCTTTTTGGTTGGGTTAAATGACGAAAAAATTAAATCTATACAATATAAAAAGTAGATTCAATTTCGTTGAACGGTAATTATAGCTTGTAAACCAAGCTTTTTAATTTTTTTTTTGTTGGTGACTTAATATTTCTATATTTGAAGTTCATTTTTTGATTTTTTAGTAATATACAGGTAAAACAGAACATATGAGAAATCTTTATTTAATGCTTACAACAATTGCAGTTACGTTACTTTCAAGTAATGCAATGGCACAATACTGTTCTCCTAGTCCAAATGCACAATGGGAAAACATAACCTCAGTTAAGCTAAACAACGGCTTAGTCAACATCAACAACACTTCCGGTCCGAAAGGCCCAGGTGCTGCAGGATATGTTGATTACACGATTGCAAATCAGCACTATTACAAATGTACACCTGCTACTAATGTTGCCTACAACGTAGGAGTTGAAGGTGATTGG
>CBFICO010000177.1:0-240 GCA_965661115.1 Salibacteraceae bacterium | reverse complement strand
TACCATTTGGATTGACTGGAATCAAAACTTCTCATTTGAAACAGGTGAAAAGGTAGCTTTTAATAACGGCTGGAATACTTCAAACTCAGGAACATTTGCTGTTCCAAGTACATATCAAGGCAACGATATTCCTGGTAAAACATATAGAATGAGAATCAGATCTACTGATGGTAACAGGCATGTAACTAATCCTTGTACTGGTGGTACAGGAGAAGTTGAAGACTATAATTTCTCTGTTCT
>CBFICO010000176.1:0-1932 GCA_965661115.1 Salibacteraceae bacterium | reverse complement strand
GGATATAAAAGAATCACTACTAGAAAATACGATGCAGTAAAGAAGAAGTACTACAATGTTTATTCGTACCAAAAAGTAACCTATAGTCAAATATCAGGTGAGCGTACCGTTGCGGCTAATGTTCAAATCCAGTTGGTGAGCGCCGAAACTGGACAGGTTTTGTTGAGTAAAAATTATCATCCTGTAATAACTGACAGGTTAGAGTATGCGCAAACAAAGGGTCCGTATTCAGAAATTTACCCAGGGTACTGGAAACACAAGTTAATACCGAGTACACAAGATGTAATTGAAAAGAGTAGATCGGCTAAGCGTTCTCTTGAACGATTGTTTCAAGAAAAAAGACGCACCATGAAAACGCAGACTCAACTTACCAAGGAATTGAGCGATGATGTTGCGGCTAAAATTGCAAGAGAAATTAAATCATACGAGAATTCAAGAGAATGAAAAAACTGAACTATTTATTATTGAGCGTTTTTGCTCTTGGATTAATACTTACCGCTTGTAAAGCCAAAAAAGAGGCAGCTCAAACGCCACCACCTCCGCCACCACCATACTGGGTAACAGAACGGCCTTCAAACCCTGCATACTACATTGGTATTGGTATTGCCGGTAAAGCAACAGCTGGGCCCAATTATATGGCGGTAGCTAAAGAAAACGCTCTGAATGATTTGGCTTCAGAAATTAAGGTGAATGTTTCCGGAAACTCGGTGCTTTATACTATGGAAAATGAAACAGGCTTTAAGTCAGATTTTCAATCTACCACCAAGCTATCTTCTTCGGTTGATTTGGAAGGCTTTGAGCAAAGCGGAGTATATGAAACCCCCGATTCCTACTACATATATTACAAGCTGAGTAAAGCTAAATACAAAGAGATAAGAGACCAAAAAATCAATACCGCCATTTCTTTGTCAAAACAGAGTAGAGACGAAGGTAAAACCCAAGCAGCAAATGGCAATTACGCTCAGGCAATCAAAAATTATTACCAAGCACTTATTGCCATCGAACCTTATTTAAACGAACCGCTAAAAACCACTATTGACGGTAAAGAAATCTACTACGGAAGTATGCTAGTAAAGGAATTGCAAGAATTGGCAAATCAATTAGAAATTGCTCCTGTAACTAAGGAATACTCAATTACACAAGGCAACGTTGTGCCCGACGAAAAAACAGCTTTCACCATAACCAGCAAAGTAGGAAAAGCACAATCAGAAGTGCAAGTAAGATTTACCATGGGTGATGAGGTGTTATTGCAGGATAAAGCTATTTCGGACCATACGGGTAGAGTTTCTGCGTCTGTCGGAAAAATTAAAGACGCAGGAAGAAATATCCTCAAAGCAGATATTGTTTCTGATGTTAACTCCAAAACTAGTAAGGTGATTGCTCAGGTTTTGAAAAGCATACAATGGCCCTCGTCTGCAATGGTTATTCAGGTTGAGTCCCCGAAGGTTTATTTAATAGTGAGTCAATGGAAATACGGGTCAGCTACCGATGGCTCTTTAATTAGAGATGCATTTAATGCTGCAGCGATAAGTAACAGTTTTGTTACCATAAACGATAAAGCAGGTGCTAATTTGGTGGCTACTATTAAGCTCGATTGTAAGCAAAGCGGGGTGTTCCAAGATTTATATACCGTTACGTTTAACGGACATATCAGTTTTATTGATGTGCGCACCAACAACGAAATTTTTAGAGAATCGTTCAATGGTATGCGTGGGGTAGATTTAAACTACGATCGCGCCTACGACAAAGGTTTAGCCGAACTTAAAAAACGCTTAGTCTACGAAACCATTCCAAGATTTAGACGCAAGAATTTGGATTGATTTAGTTCGCATTAATGACTCTATTACAACAAATCCTAACCATAATTCCATTTTTTGCTGTCACATTATTAAATGCACAAGATTCTAGCACTCAAGTAGTAGTTGAAAATAG
>CBFICO010000175.1:0-1971 GCA_965661115.1 Salibacteraceae bacterium | reverse complement strand
AACTACAATTTTGTTTCTTTGTCCTATAGAAACAACCTGCATAGTTGCTCCTGGCATAACCCTGTTAAGGTTCGTTTCTATAAAACGAATGGTATCTCCTCTGTCTGGATCTTCTAAAGTATCCTCCCAAGTAATTAAATCGCCATTACATACCTCCAACTTATAAGCAGAAAGTAAAGTGGCTTTACCAGTAATATTGGATATACCGCTAATATCTTCAGGAACTTTATTACTACAGGCACCGACCTGAAACTGAACCTCACGATAGGTTTTCCCTTTCAAAATACCCGTACAACGCTCATACTCACTTACATAAAACGCTACTATAAAGGAGCCTTGCGTTGCGGGAGTAAAAGATATTAATCCAGTAGCTGGATCCAACACCATTCCTGGTATGGGTCGAGTACAGCTAACACCAGCACCACGGGGGGTCATTCTGACCAAAGTGGGCCTAATACCAGTACCACTTTGCCCATTACTAGCCCAAGGACATACCGCCTCAAAACGCAAACTATCTCCTTCTCTATCGTATGTACCAATTCCGTAAAACACATCTTGACCAACACACACCGATGGGAATGGCTTTGCTTCATCAGCAAAAATTGGAGCACTGTTAGCAGGTGCACCTCCTGGGTTTTGGCGAGGAGACCATGCGGTATTAATAAAGGTTTCTAAGCCTGTGTTACCAGCTCCAGTATAATTTTGAACGCCATTACGACAACATGTACAACTTTGATTAATTATCCTCCACGAATTACATCTTGGCAGGTCGATAGTACCTTCCCAAATAAATACTTCGTAGCCATTAACCCCGCCAGTTTGTTCACAATTTGACTGTTTGTTTGTGCAAACATCAGAAACATCCCTAGCACCTCTAGCATTTGGTCTTTCACCTGGTTTTGGAACGTAAGGAACTGCTGTAAGATTGATAGGGCCTAAACGGGCACCTGACTGTGTACATTCGGCAAATACTTGTTCACGTCTCGTTCCACAATTGTAGGTAATACCACCGCAGAAACGTACCGCAAAAACTGTAATTTTATAACGCCACGAGGTTGTAGAACCTGGTGTTGGGCCTACGTAATCGTATCTGATACTACCACCTGCAAGGTGAGACGCCGATGCTTCGTTATACATCGAAAGACCAATTATTAACCCAAAAAATACTACTAATAACCTTTTCATTTTGTGTGTTTTAAGTGTGTTCAGTTCTTTTATGACGGTCGAAAATACAACTGGTTGCCTCAATGGCAAAAAAAATTCAATTAGACACGATATATACTTCTAGGATAATCTAGGATGTTTAGATTGTCCTTTTTTAATTCTCGAAGTGCATCTTTCGCTATCCATCTTGCAGAAGTAGAATTTAATTTTAAAATTCTTTCAGCGCATAGAATTGCAGCTTTGTTTAGGTCGGTATTTCTTTTACCTATGCTTCTTAAGGCCCAATTAACGGCTTTTTTCACGTATAGTCTTTCATCAATAGCTTCACGTTCGATTACAGGTAAAAAGTTTAAGTAAACTGAAATTTGTGCCTTTTTATCAGCCATGCAGAAGCTTGCAATAGTGGCAAATCCAGCCCTTTTTTCAAATTCATTTTTTCTTGAAACAAACTCGGAAATAAGCTCTAAAGGAATTGGACTTTTTGCAAAAACACCCATCGAAAAAGTGTCACATATCTCCCAATTTTGGAAAGTCACAACCCACTTATAAGCTAATTCTTTAGTGAGTATTTTCGGTGGAAAAATCTTTGCCGCTAAAATTCGAGCTTCATAAATACCCGTATCAAACAATTGTTGAGCTAATGCCTCCGACTTACCAATTTCTTTTACTAACACATCTATGTCACTTAGCATAATGCCTAGCGCGTTAGTGGATTCAACTCCAAATTTATGCTTTTTAAAAAGTACTTTTTCTGGGTTGGCGAGCGCTTTTAGTCGATTTATTATTTCATCGACATTCATTTTTTGA
>CBFICO010000174.1:0-1989 GCA_965661115.1 Salibacteraceae bacterium | reverse complement strand
ACGATGAGGATTTAGAGCATCACGTAGTGGATATCTTAAGAGATATGCCAGATAATCAAATCTTACTTGACCACTTTTTGGACGGTGCAATTGAAGCAGAAGCTGATGCAATTTGTGATGGAGAGGATGTTCATATTCTGGGTATTATGCAGCATATTGAACCAGCTGGAATTCACTCCGGAGATTCATACGCTGTATTACCTCCGTACAATTTGGGAGATTTAGTATTAGCACAAATTGAAGACATTACCAGAACCTTGGCTGTTTCGTTAAATACAGTTGGATTAATCAATATTCAGTTTGCTGTAAAAGATGATGTGGTCTATGTAATTGAAGCCAATCCAAGAGCTAGTAGAACAGTTCCATTTATTGCCAAAGCATATAAAGAGCCATACGTGAACTATGCAACTAAGGTAATGTTAGGAGAAAAGAAGGTAAAAGACTTTGATTTTAAACCTCAAAAAGAAGGTTACGCTATTAAAATTCCAGTGTTTAGTTTCGATAAATTTCCGAATGTAAACAAGGAATTAGGGCCTGAAATGAAATCTACTGGTGAGGCAATTCGATTTATCCCTGATTTAAGAGACAGCTACTTTAGAAAGATTTTCTCTGAGCGAAATCTATATTTAAGCAGATAGTGGAAAAAGCTGAGCTGGTGGGGTTATTAAGAACAGTTCTTATAATTGGCCTAATCTATTTTGGGGTTAGAATTTTAATGAGAATTGTGCTGCCATGGCTTATGGCTTTATTTTTTAAAAAAGTAAAATCAAAAGTCGAGCGGCAAATGAATAACCAAGCTAACCAACAACAAAGTGATGGTTTTCAGCAGCAAGGAGACGTATATGTAAAACCACCTTCAAAATCGAAAAAAAAGCCAATTGAACGCACTGGTGGCGAATATGTAGATTTTGAAGAGGTAGATTAGTTGAGGTGCTTATTTTTCTAGGTTTGTATCTCGTCAAAAAACGATAAACATGTTAAAGCAAATCGATTTTAAAGCATGGATACCACACATAGTTGCGGTAGTCCTGTTTTATGTGTTACCCTTAATTTATTTCAGTCCAGCAATTGAAGGTTATTCTTTAGTTCAGGGTGATATTAGTTCATTTAAGGGCATGTCCAAGGAAATATACGATCACAGAAATACTTACGAGGAAGAACCTTTATGGACAAATGCTATGTTTGGTGGTATGCCGGCTTATCAGGTTTCCGTGCTCTATGGAAGCAATCTGCTGTATCATATTGATAGGTTGGTGATAAACAAGCTATTTATAAAGGGGCCACATACATTGCTTTTTGTTGCAGGGCTTTGTTTTTATATTCTTATGCTGGTGCTCGGTGTAGGACCTTGGCTTTCAATTCTGGGGGCTTTTGGTTTTATGCTGTCCTCCTATTTCCCAATACTCATAGAGGCTGGGCATAACTCAAAACTTCATGCTATTGCTTATTTGCCGGGAGCTCTTGCAGGGTTTATTTTGGCTTATAAGGGTAAAATGCTTAAGGGAGGTTTGCTGTTTGCCTTATTCATGACCTTCGAAATATTGAGTAATCATGTGCAGGTTACCTACTACTTTGCCATGATGTTGGTGGTTCTGGGTTTCTATTACTTGTTAGATGCAGTTAAAAATAAAACGATTCCCGATTTTGTAAAAAGATCTGCTGTATTAGTCGGAGCCGGTGCTCTTGCTATTTTGTGTAATGCCGATATGCTGTGGAATACCTATCAGTACACAAAAGAAACTATGCGTGGTAAAAGTGAATTAACTATTGCAGCAAACGGACAGAAAAACGAAAACCAAACGGGCGGTTTAGATATTGATTATCTAACGCAATGGAGTTATGGTATTGGCGAAACGTGGTCATTAATGATTCCTGAAATAAAAGGTGGCGCTTCTGGTGCAGCTGAGTATCAAAGAGGAAGACAAATAAATTCTTATTGGGGCGACCAGCCTTTTACTTCCGGACCAGTGTATGTTGGTGCTTTTTTAC
>CBFICO010000173.1:0-2015 GCA_965661115.1 Salibacteraceae bacterium | reverse complement strand
TTCTGTGACGCATTACTAATTCCTTAGGCATTTTCATTTCGGCTAAGGTCTCGCGCTCAAATTTGTCCACGTCAATATTTGTTGGGTCTGCCAAATGAAATTTCATATCCATAATAGCTGAAGCCAAATACTCTGTAGTAGAAAACCCTTGATTAAACGTGCTTGCTTTTTTAATCTTAGCTACCAATTCTTCTGGCATTGGTTCGCCTGTTTCAAAGTGAACCAAATAGTTTTTAATTACTCTATCGGTACTCAACCAGCGCTCAAGCAATTGCGATTGAAACTCTGTATAATCTCTTACTCCACTGTTAAGAGTAGGGTAGGTAACATCTGAAGAGAAGAAGTGTAAGGCATGTCCAAACTCGTGAAAAAAGGTGGTTGCGTCGTCCCAAGAAACTAATAATGCTTCTCCGGGTGCGGGTTTAACAAAATTGGAATTGTTGGAAGCCAATACGTTTTTTTCGCCATCAAAACTCGACTGACTTCTATACGTAGTAGCCCAAGCGCCAGAGCGTTTTCCTTGTCTTGCATAAGGGTCTAAATACCATAAGCCAACATTTTCTCCTGTGGTAATATCGGTAACTTCCCAAACGCGCACATCTGGGTGGAAAACTGGCACAGTACCTGAATCTAACGGCGTAAATTTAAAGTTGAACAGCTCACCACCTACCATGTGCATAGCTTCGGTAAGCTTATCCAATTGCAAGTATTGTTTAACTTCTTCAGAGTTTAGGTCGTATTTTTCTTTTCGCACTTTTTCTGCGTAAAAACGATAATCCCAAGGTTCAATAGTTATGTTGTCTCCGTTTTTATCTGCAACCGCTTGCATATCTACCACTTCTTCTGCTACTCGAGCAATAGCTGCAGGCCAAACTTGCATCATAAGGTTCATAGCATTTTCGGGAGTTTTTGCCATTCTATCTTGCAAGCGCCAATCCGCATAGTTTTCATAGCCTAACAACTCAACTTTTTGTCTTCTTAGTTTTAAGATTTCTGCAATAATTTGATTGTTATCGAACTCATCACCGTTATCACCTCTTGCGTAGTAGTTAGTCCAAACTTGTTTACGCAAATCGCGTTCGGTAGAATAGGTTAAGAACGGATCCATTGAAGATCTTGTGTTTACAATGGCGTATTTTCCTTCTTGACCTTTATCTGCTGCAATTTTTGCTACCGACTTTATAAAACCTTCGGAAAGCCCACCCAGTTGGTCTTTAGTTAAATAGGTTACGTAGTTTTCTTCGTCGTGCAGTACGTTGTTTGAAAAATTGGTGTAGAGTTCCGATAGCTTTTTGCTGATCTCTGCGTATTGCGCTTTTTTCTCATTGTCTAACTCCGCACCTTTCATGGTGAAGCTGGTGTAGGTTAGTTCTATAACACGTTGTTTATCTGCAGGTAGCGGATTTTCTTGAGCTGCGTTGTAAACCGTTTTTATACGCTGAAAAAGTGCATCGTTTTGTGTAATGCTAGAAGAGTAATCCGAAAATAGGGGAGTCACTTCTCTTTGAATCTCCCTAAATTCTGGAGAAGACATGTTTGCGCTAAGAATTCCGTAATAAGTAAAAGCCCTGTTGAGCGGCTGACCAGCTCGCTCCATAGCTTCAATGGTATTTTCAAAGGTAGCAGGTTCAGGGTTGGTGGCAATTTTATCAATCTCATCCAAATGCAACTCCATACCTTTTATGAGTGCTGGCTTTAAATCAGCCAAATTCATTTTATCGAAAGCAGGAACTCCCTGGTACGGACCTTCCCATTTTTGAAGTAGTACGTTGGCAAAAGTTTGTTCTTGTTTCATTTCAGTTTTTTTCTCTTGTGGAGGGTTGCAGGCAGAAAAACCAATTCCGCTTGCCAGAATTATTGCACTTATCTTTAAAACTCTCATATTACTTTTAATTGAATTTCAAAATTATCAGAATCTAGGAACGGTTGTATGGTATTATGTTGATTGGTCAATTAGCAGTACCAATTGAAACTTTGATTGTGTTATTTTCTGATGGTAGTTACCTTATGTATCA
>CBFICO010000172.1:0-2023 GCA_965661115.1 Salibacteraceae bacterium | reverse complement strand
TTTTTACTATAAGAACGGGCAGTTACATTCAGCAGTTACGTTTTCAAACGATAGTTTAAAAGGTGATTTCAAAAGTTTTTATGCCGATGGCACCCCTTATATGAAAGGTATTTTTAAGCGAGGTTATTTTTGGGGTTCCTGGGAAATTAACGTTAAACTAAACGATGTAATGTGCGGTTATTTACGCGATGAAAATGACTACAGCCTGCTGTCAGATTTCTTTGAAATGAAGGCTTTGGATGATTGTGTGGCTACATTCGATATGTTCTTTAAACACAGAATAGCTAGGGAATGTTTTCAAGGGATATGCGTAATTCCAGATTTCAATAGCCTTATTCGCTAAAACTTTTCAATAACACCCAATCCAAATAGTGCAAAGTCATATTTTACAGGGTCCGAGGAATCAAATTTTTTGAGTATTGAGGTAATTTCCTCTACTGTTTTCCAATCGTTTTGCTTGCGTTTGAGTAGGCCTAGTTTTCTTGAGGAGTTTGCGGTGTGCACATCTAATGGGAGTAATAAATCAGCAGGGGAGTGCTCTTTCCAAATACCAAAATCAACTCCTTTTTTGTCTTCTCTAACCATCCAGCGCAAAAACATATTTAATCGTTTAGCAGCACTATTTTTTGCAGGATTACTAACGTGTTTATAAGTTTTTTTTGAGGGTTCTAAACCTTCCAAATTGAAAAAAACGTTGTGGAAATTAGCGATTCGCTCTTGGTTGTTACTTCCTTTATTAAATACAGTCTCCAGACCACCATGGTATTGGTAAATGATTTTTAATGCACTCAAAAAGTATTGCAAATCAATGGTGTTGAACGTGCGATGAACAAAGCCTGGGAATTCAAAATCATTGAAATCTTTTTCTAGGATAAAGCGGTATGGCTCAAACTCCATGAATTCCATAATTCTGTTGGCATTATTCATTATGGTTTTACGCTGGCCCCATGCAATAGTGGCGGCTAAAAATCCAGCTATTTCAATATCCTCCTTTTTGGAAAACTGATGTGGTATAAGAATAGGGTCGTCTTTGATAAAGTCAGGTCTATTGTACAGCTCAACTTTCTCGTCTAAAAAAGCCTTTATCTCTTTTCTATTCAACGATTACTCCGTCTTGAATAGTAAGTTTTCTGTCTGCCATGTTGGCTAATTCATCATTATGGGTAACAATTATGAATGTTTGGTTGAACTTTCCGCGTAATTCAAAAAATAAATCGTGTAGCTCTTTGGCATTTTTAGAGTCTAGGTTACCGCTAGGTTCATCGGCAAGTACCACCGAAGGTTCGTTTATTAGGGCGCGAGCAACGGCAACACGTTGTTGTTCTCCACCACTTAGTTGTGCTGGTTTGTGGTCTGCACGATGTTCTAAACCCAAAAAGGAAAGGTATTTCTTTGCTTTTTGTTCTGCTTCGGTTTTGCTTTTTCCTGCAATAAAAGCAGGGATACAAACATTTTCTAACGCCGTAAACTCAGGAAGTAATTGATGGAATTGAAAAATGAAGCCAATTTCTTTATTTCTAAAAGCCGAAAGTTTTTTGTTACTGAGAGTAGTAGTATCAGTTTCGTTGATAAAAAGGTTTCCATTGTCCGATTTATCTAGCGTTCCTAATATTTGCAGTAGGGTTGTTTTACCAGCGCCTGAAGCACCTACAATACTTACAATTTCACCCTTATTTACTTCAAGGTTTAAAGATTTTAAGACCTGAAGTTCGCTATAGTTTTTGGTAATGTTAACTGCCTTTATCACGAATCAAAAATAGTTTTTGCGCTTATTCGTCAATACTTTTACGCGGATCTTTTAATTCTCCCGCTTTTAGAGCCCTAAGGAATTCGGACCAAGCAAACGGATTAAATATTGTCATAGGAGGAGCTTGACCTGCGTAGTACATTCTTTCTATATACATTTGGTTCGATTGCTTGTAGTTTATGCTCCCCCAATTAGGAACCCCAACCACCTGGTCTCGTTTTTCTGCTAATTCTAAATTCTTTCGTGCACGCTCATAGTCATCGTCGGGTATATACA
>CBFICO010000171.1:0-2055 GCA_965661115.1 Salibacteraceae bacterium | reverse complement strand
TGAACGAAAAAGGTGAAGAAGTGATTCCAGCCAAGTACGAGAAAGCACATTGGTTCTTTGGCGAATATGGTATGGTAAAGAAATCCACAGGATGGGGATTTGTTGACAATCTAGGAAATGAGGTGGGCTCGTTTGAATATACGAGTGTGCGTCCTTTTTCTGAAGGCTTAGCGGCGGTAGAGAAGGATTATTTATGGGGTTACATCAATGAAAAAGGTGACGAGGTTATTCCATTTTTATACAAGCGCGAGCAATTTCCTTTTACTAACGGAGTAGCAATTCTCACAAAAGAGGTTGCAAACCAACGAGGGCAGTACTATGGTATTATCAATAAACAAGGCGAAACAATAGTGCCCTTTAGAATGCACGAAATAAAAGAATTTAAAGAAGGAATGGCTAGAGTAATGCTCCGTGCCCCGCAAGGAAATGAAAAGTTTTATGGCTTTGTAGATTCTACTGGAAAACAAGTTGTTCCAATTAAATATCAGCAGGCAGGAGAGTTTCAGAATGGGCAGGTTTATGTGCGTGAAAATCGTCAAATGCCGGGTTTGTATTTAAATGCAAAAGGTGAAGAAGTTGAGCCTATTCAAGAAAAACGAAAGACCTTATTTGAAGCAGGAGAAGATATGGGTAATGGTTATGTAAAGCTTTTTAAACGTGGAGTTTACGGATACATGAGTAAGGATAAAGTGAAATATTACGAGAACTAAATGAGGGTTCTTCTAATAATATTCTTGGTCGTTCTGGGAGCTACCGCAAAAGCTCAATTACCCTCACTTATTCCTTATCAGAGTAAAGGCAAATTTGGATATTCGGATAGTACCAAAAAAGTAATCATTAATCCTGATTACGAAAAAGTGTACCCATTCTATAATGGTATGGCTCGCGTAAGAAAGAACAGAAAGTTTGGTTTTATCGATTCCACTGGTGAGGTAATAATTCCATTGAAGTATGCTTACGCAGAAGATTTTTGTGTTGGGATTTCCAAGGCAGGCGATTCAAGACGGGAAGCATTTGGTATCAATACGCAAGGTGAAAAAGTAGATTTACCAGAGTTTTATGATAGGCTAAAAAGTAACCGAGATAGGAGTAATGTTTCAGTGCTAATTGTAAGTAATGGTCTCGGAAAATACGGTCTTTTAAGTAACCAAGGGTACTTGTTATTAGCTCCCACCTATCGTAAAATTTCTACGATGAAGGGAGGTACTTTCTATATAGCCTACACCTGGGAGGGTGACTACACTTGTTTAAATGCCAACGGAAAACAAATGTTTGAGCCTAGAAAAGGAAAAGTTGGCAACGGCTTTTATGAAGGGCTCTGCTCTTATGAGAACAGAGAAACAGGTGAGAAAGGCTATTTCGATACAACAGGTATGGTGGTTTTTATAAATAACTACGAGTACAAATACAATCCGGCGTCAAAGGAAATTGGCATGTACGACCCTAGAGATAAAGAAGGGCTGCATTTTTCGGAAGGTAAGCTAGGCCTGAATCATCAGGGAAAATTTGGATTTATTGATAAAGCTGGAAATGAAGTAATTCCTTTTAAATACGATATGGTATGGAATTTTAAGGATGGATTTGCTAAGGTAAAACTCAATGGTAAATATGGTTTTATAAATCATTCTGGTAAAGAAATTACTGCAATAGCATACGATGAGGTCAATCATTTCTATGAGGGCTTAGCTTTTGTGAAAAAAGGCGAAAAATGTGGATACATTGATACCAATGGTGAGGAGGTAATTCCATTAAATTTTGATCATTGGCGTTTTGAGAAATTCTATGATTTTAAAAATGGATTAGCCTTTATTAAAAATCAAGAGCATTTTGGGTTGATAAATTCAAAAGGTGAAGTTTTAATTGAAGCTAAGTATGATGAGATTCAGCCGCTGAATAAAAACCGCGCAATCGTGAAACTCAATGTTCAATATGGACTTGTAGATTACAACGGGAACGAAATTCTGCCATTACAGTACAAATTTATTGATGAGATGTCTACAGGCGCATATAGGGTTGTTCAAGGCGATAAACAAGGACTTTTTGACACAAAAGGAA
>CBFICO010000170.1:0-2144 GCA_965661115.1 Salibacteraceae bacterium | reverse complement strand
TTCCCTTTCAAACTAAAGGCCGTCATTCCTTCTTGATACCCCATTATACCATCATACTTCTGTTCGGTAATAAACTTACCCTCAGAATTGGTTAATCCTAATTCACCTTCATTGCCTACTAAGAATAATCCATTTTCAAGATTTTTGAATGCGGCATACTTTGGTTCTAATACCACATTACCCTTTGGGTCCAACAAGCCAAAAAACTCCAACTCTTTTTTCTGCCCAGACTTGTAACCATAAGCCTCCATTTGCTTTTTTTCTTCTTTGGTAACTAGTATATATATTACTTTATTTTCCGTATCAATCTCATGTTCCGGTTCCCTTCTGTTGTAATATACGCGTGGGTCTAACTTGATAATTTTAGGTTTCAGTTCAAATTCTAGTTCCAATTCCGATATTAAATATCCATTATCCAGCTGTTTAATGCTCTCATATTCAAAAGGCAAAATAGTTTCTTCTTTAAGATTGATTAAACCATATTTTCTATACTGATTTCTGGCCAAAATCAATCCTCCCTTCAACAAGCCAAGACTCTTATACTTATCTCGGTTATATGATTTCACAATTCCAGTTATATTAATGATATCACTACCGGAATTATCAGCTCTAGCACCAATAACATAACCGTTAACTTCTTCAGAAATATAATGATACTGGAAGGGCGTTAACTCCTTTCCAGATTTATTAATTACACCCCAGCTACCGTTATTCTTTACTTGTGCTAATTCTCCTGTAAAAAAGGTGGTTTCTTCCCATTTTGGTTGAATAACGAGTTGTTTATCAGGGCTGGAGTAACCCCATAGTTCACCTTTTCGGTACGGGATTAATTCTGGATTCTGTGCTGTTGCACTTGCCAAATATCCAATGCAAATAAGTATAAAAACTACTGTTTTATTTCCCTTCATAAATCTTCTTTTTTAGCAATTTACCTTGATTATCGAATTGAAATTCACCTCTTCTATTGGAACAATAAAAAACACCATCAATGTACTCTAATTGCTGAAAACTTGGACCTACAATAAATGTTCCTTCTGGACCCATTACCCCTTTCCCCATAATAGCGTCATCGTGCGAACGCGAATTCACAATAAAAAATGGCTGATTCAATTTTTTAACTGGCCTTACTTTACCCTTTTCTTCATCAAAAGCCTTCCATTTTCTAAAGTGTTTCAGAAATATATAATCCTGATTGTAGGCCATGTATTCATGTGGTCTTTTGGTTAAAGTATCGTTGTTTAGATTGGTTATCCAGTATTGTTTGTTGAACTCCCACACTAAATTTCGCTTAAATATGAAAGTCTTTTTCATTCCATAACGCTTTCCTTCTTGATGCATCAGCAGCACCAAGTTTTTATGTTTACCTAAACCTTCATAAACTCTTTGCGCAAAATGATAATCTGGAAGTGGTTTCAAGTCTTCCAAATAAAAGGTGTCTTGAACTATTTTGTTCTTGAAGCTCAAATAATAATTATGATGCATTCTCCCTAAAAACTCGTATTTAGGTTCAATTACCCACGATCCGTTGGTATCAATAAGCCCCATTTTGCCTTTTAAATTACTCCCGTGCAGAGGAAAACTATCTATCTCTCTAAAGTTAAATGCAGTTGCGTATCCATTGTAAAATTGCGAAGCCTGAATAAATTTGAACGGGATTACCAATTCATCTTTTGTATTCAGATACCCCTTCTTTTTTTCTCCATAAACACATAAGCGATTACTATTGATTTCCCCTTGAACACGGTACTGAGGTTTTATCACTTCTTTTCCTTGCTCATCTATAAAACCCGACAGGTAATTGCAGGTTGTTCGGGCGTATCCATTTTTAAACTTTCGGATACTGTGAAATTTCGGTTCTATAAGCCATTCCAAATTCTTATTCATAACACCAGCTAGCGAATCTTTCTTAACCTCGATTAGTATATGATTCAAGGGTTGAATGGTCTTGTAGCGCTCAGGCAACACTTCTGTATGATGGCTATCGTATAAACCGTAATTAAACGCTTTGTTAAGGGTAACCCAATAATACTCGCCTTCCAGCATGTATTCATTTACGTAATGATATTCTCCAGCCGGGAAAACCACTTTGCAAGTGCTATCCAGTAACCCCCAATGCTCGCCTATACTGTATCTAGCTCCATGGG
>CBFICO010000169.1:0-2157 GCA_965661115.1 Salibacteraceae bacterium | reverse complement strand
AGCAATTGCTAACTTTTGTGTACTTCAGGCCTCTGAACACATTGTGACCAAAGGCACAGAACATGTTGTCGGCGGTCAGTACATTCGTGGTGCAATTAGTATCGGTAAGTCAAGCTGGATTGCGAGTCACGTTGTAATACGCCCTAATACTAAAATTGGTAACAATACGGTTGTTGGCGCGTTTTCAATAGTTTCTGGTAACTTAAAATCAAACACTCTGTACTTCGGCATACCCGCAAAAGAAAGAAAGAAACTATGATAAAATTTGCTAAACCATTTTTTTCTGATCAAGAATTTTCTGTCATGTCAGATGTTTTTGAATCTGGAATTTTTGTTCATGGTAAATACACCCAGCTTTTTGAAGATGGCTTTAAGAAGTTCACAGGTGCGCCTGTTTCGTTGAGTTTCGCAAATTGTACTGTTGCGCTTCAGGCTGCCCACCAGCATGCAATGATTACTCGTCAAATAGAACGTGGTTCAGAAATAATTTGCCCTGCAATGACGCACGTAGCTACCTCACATGCTATTGAGTGCGCTGGTTTGACTCCGATTTATTGTGACTGTGACGATACCGGGAACATTGATGTAACGCTTATTGAGAATTTGATAACAAATAAGACCAGAGGGATCAGCGTTGTACATTTCAATGGTGTTCCCGCCGACATGGATAGCGTTATGAAAATTGCGCGTAAGTACGACCTATATGTTGTCGAAGATTGTGCAATTTCTATTGGAGCAAAATATGATAATAAACATGTTGGCCTAATCGGTGATTATGGTTGCTTTTCATTCCATCCAGTGAAGCAGATGACAACTGGCGAGGGCGGCATGCTAATCTCCAAACATTCAGATTATGAAGAATACTTACGATTGTATCGTGCATTCGGTGTAACAAAACAATTTAATGAACGAAAAATATCAGGTCATTATGATGTTTCTATTATTGGATCTAATTTCCGGATGGCTGAGATACCAAGTGCAATTGGGTTACAACAGTTACAAAAACTTGATTCTATGTTGGAAAAGCGTAAAATTAACTATAAGCTTCTTGAACAGGGATTAGCACAAAGTAAGTTCTACCAAAATATCACTGATCAAGCGATAGATCCTAAAAAGAAGCGTTCATATTATTGCTATATTGCAATGCTTCCAAACAATTTAAACAGAAATGAATTTCAAGTCAGATTACGAGAACAAGGTTTGGAAACAAGTGTGTATTATCCAAGCCCAGTTCCACATTTTAGCTTTAAAAACAGTAACTTGTCATATCCAAAAGCCGAAAAAATTGCATACCATTCTATTGCGATACCCATTGGACCGCACCTGGATACAAGTGACACACACAGTATTCTGGAACTGTTAAACATATCAACTAACCTAAACTAGTAATTTTCTTCATGCCAGAATTACAATATGTCAACGCGGGCTATCTTATATCGAGGGCAGTATCTTTTTTAATTCACCCTATCACGTTTGCAAGTATTCTTATTATAGCAATATCAGAACTAGGCATTTTAATAATAATAGCACATTATTTGACGGAATTATTATCGAGTGCTGCGGGAGGGTCTGCGGCAACGTCAGCGTTTCAGCGATATATACCTAACTCAATAAGGTCAAGCCTCCCATTAATATTTGGATCATGCGTTATTCTAAAAATTTTAGGATATTACCTACAAGCCCACTCCGTAAATATACAGCGACATCGGCTGGCATCCGATTTATCAGCGCAGATAATAACAGCCAATTATTCGCAATTTCGAAAGATTAACGAAAGCGAATATTCCTCATTTCTTACTTCTGAGATTGAGGTATTAGTGACTAATTTTTATCAGCCTGTTACAAATATAGTTACTCAGTTTCTTACATCTTTATTAATATTCTCTGTCTTAATTTACACTAATTTAATGGCAACAGTAATGGTCACCATTCTCTTTGGGTTAGTTGGTAGCACGCTTGCCATTGGCTTGGGCATTAAAAGTAGACAACATGGACATCTGCGCAGCTATTATAATAATCTGCGGCTAAGTACATTCCACATGTGGATCCATTCAATTTTTGAATTAAAAATTTACAATACAGAAAACTGGGCCAAGAACAAGTTCATACATGCGTCATTTGGGCTATTCAAAGTTTATAGATCTAGCCAGATTATTA
>CBFICO010000168.1:0-2288 GCA_965661115.1 Salibacteraceae bacterium | reverse complement strand
ACCTTATGTATCAACCCATTACGTACCTCATAAATTACCACCAACTCGTAAAGCTCTTTCCCTTCAATTCCAGTAATTTTTTCGTGATCGATTATGGTATTACCAAAAGCAATACGACCCGCTAGGTTGCTTTGTAGATTTGGATTTTTGTCAAAAAATGAGGAGAAACGTTTAATGATTTCGTCTTTACCCGCAATAGAAGTATCTCCATTACTAAACTCCACGAAAACGGCATCTTCTGCGAACACTTTTGAAAACGCTTCAACATCGGTAGAATTGTATGCATCAAGCTGTTGTTGAACAGTTTGCAAGACTTCTGTCTCGCTTGATTGAGCAAAGCTTACATAAGAAAATAACAGCGACATAAATAGAATTATAACTTTCATAAGATTCAATTAAATAAGTGAAACGATAAACGAACAAGTAGGCAGTTGTTTAGTTCTGCCAATGATTCCTTACAAATTGAGCGGACGAAAAATCTTCACCTTCAATAATGGTATTGCCGGTAAAACCTCCGAGGTAACCTAAGGTGTTACAGTTTTGGTCAACCACTTCTGACGATAGGTCGGCACCGCATGTTCCTGGGTCGAATACAAAAACGGTTTTACCTCGAAAGGCAAATTCGTCAATTTTTGCACCTGTGGGACAGGCACCTCCAAAATCAAACTCCACTAGTTTTTGGTCGATACACGACGGCAGAGAGTTTGGATCTTCTTTTTTGCAAGCAAAAAACACCACGATGGCTAAAGCAATAACAATGAATTGAGTAAACTTCATACTTTCAAATTTACGCTTCTTGCTTTTCTATTAAATTAAAAAACTCAATTTTGCCGTAGTCTTTGAAACCAAGTTTGTGATAAATCGGTTCGCCTTGTTGGGTAGCCTGTAAATGAATAAAATCTACGTTTTCTTCCTCGGCTATTTTAATGTAAAACTCAATTAAAGCAGTGCCATAACCCTTTCCTCGTTCCTCAGTGTCGGTGGCTACCAGGTATATTCCGGCAGCTTTGCCATGCACCAACATAAAACCTGCAGTTACAATTCTTTCATTTTTTTACCCTGAATAAAGTTGCATTCGTCATCGGTTAGTAAATGTGGAAATAGCTGAATGTTTAATGGACCACCACTCATTAATTCTGTTTCGATTAGTGCGTGCCACTCTTGCAAATGGCTCGCTTCTCTGAATACAGAAAGTTCTAATTCGTCAAAATGATTTTGTGCTTTAGGAAATGGTTTTTTGAGAGTCATTGCACGCCAATATCCTTGTTTGTAGTTGCGTTTTTTAATTCGCTTTAGTACCTCTTTTTCGACCTCTGTTGGAGGGCAAAAAAGCAACTTCGGAATTTGTTTGGAGAGTGCCAGTTTTTCGGCTTTATCCAACTCTAACCCGATATTGGTTGTGTCGAACCGTGTTTTGTAGAGCTTATTTGGCCAAATGGAGTTTTTGGTTACAATAGTGTTGAAGCAGCTGTATTCATTACGCTCACAAATGCCCGAAGGCAAAAACTTCTCCATTAATAGCTCCAAGTTCTGGCTAGAATACATGCTGGAAAGATACGATTACAGCTCTACAATCACCTCATTTTTTCGGTTGGTAACTTCGTAAGGCGGATTGTAACCTAAAAAGTAAAACTTGTTTTTATGAGCAATACCTGCGTCAGATAAAGCTTGAACCAACAAGCTTTTGTGTTCCTCTATTTTTTCATCGTTTGCCCAACCACCAAAGGTTATGGCTGCTACGCGTTTTTGTGGTTCTTCGTGGAATTTTACTTTATGGTCATTTGGTTTGGGTAAATCTTGCATAGAGTAGGAGCTAGGCACCATAAACATCATGGTCATGGAATCTTCTAAGGACATAGCTACGGGTGAAGTCATGGCTATTTTTTCTTCTCGCTCGTTCCCGCCAAAAATATATCCTGCCAACATTCTAAAACCCATTCCTGATGAGTTTTTGTAGTTGCTTGGTGGTAAAGTAACCTTTGTAAAAAGGCTTGCTTGATATTGGCGAATTTCAAAGTCATCGTATTTTTTTTCTACGGTGTACGGGTAAGTTTCAATTCCTTTTTGATTGCTCATGGCAAAAAGTTGTATGGCAATGAATACTATGGAGATAATTCCAATTAGCGTTAAAATAATTTTCATATTAGTAGTTGTTTATCTAATAACAATTTTAATCGGGGTTGGTTTTATATCTGGCTTCACCGTTAAAAACTAATACCGAGATTTACTCCAATCGGTTCAAAGTAACTTTTTGACTCAACCAAATAAACAACACCCATACCTGATTG
>CBFICO010000167.1:0-2351 GCA_965661115.1 Salibacteraceae bacterium | reverse complement strand
AAGCTAAACCCGAAGCTTTGACTTAAATTCGTAGTCTAAAATCACGGTGGATTTAGTAGCGTCAAAGTTTGCATTTTTTCTACAGTCCGTAATGGATGAGCAAACCTATTTTTCACCCGTTTCCCAAAACATTTCATTCACAACTATAAAAGGAAATTATTATGCCTAAGGATAATAGCATCAAGCACATTTTAATCATTGGTAGTGGCCCTATAGTAATTGGTCAAGCTTGCGAGTTCGATTACTCTGGATCTCAAGCGGCACGTTCGTTAAGAGAAGAGGGGATAATTGTTACGCTTATCAATTCAAACCCAGCAACTATTATGACTGACCCGGTAACGGCAGATAATGTGTACTTGCGCTCTTTAGATCCAGAAAGTATTCAATACATTTTGGAAAAACATCCAGATATTGATACGGTATTGCCAACAATGGGTGGACAAACGGCTTTAAACCTGGCCATAGAGTGTGATGAAATGGGCATTTGGGAAGAGCATAATGTAAATATTGTTGGGGTAGATATTGACGCTATAAATATCACTGAAGACCGCCAGCAGTTTAGAGTTTTAATGGATGAGATTGGGGTTCCAATGGCACCTCAAAAAATTGCAAAGTCTTTCCTAGAAGGAAAAGAGGTAGCTCAGGAGTTTGGTTTCCCACTTTGTATTCGTCCGTCGTTTACGTTGGGTGGTTCTGGTGCTTCATTTGTGTGGGACGCTGATAAATTCGAGAATTTACTAAACTCAGGCTTGCACAAATCGCCAATACACGAAGTAATGATTGACAAAGCACTTTTGGGTTGGAAAGAATTTGAGTTAGAGCTGTTAAGAGATAAAAATGATAACGTAATTATCATTTGTTCTATCGAGAACTTCGATCCAATGGGTATTCATACTGGGGATAGCATAACTGTTGCTCCGGCGCTTACACTTTCTGATAAAACGTATCAGAAAATGCGTGACATGGCCATAAAAATGATGCGTGCTATTGGTGATTTTGCGGGCGGATGTAACGTTCAGTTTTCGGTAAGCCCAGATGAAAATGAAGATATTATTGCTATTGAAATCAATCCAAGAGTTTCTAGGTCTTCAGCATTAGCCTCAAAAGCAACGGGATATCCTATTGCTAAAATTGCTGCTAAACTAGCACTTGGCTACACGCTTGATGAGTTGGATAACCAAATCACTAAATCGACTTCTGCATTCTTTGAACCAACATTGGATTACGTAATCGTAAAAATTCCTCGTTGGAACTTCAATAAATTCAAAGGAGCAGATAGAGAACTTGGCTTACAGATGAAATCCGTTGGTGAGGTAATGGGTATAGGACGTAGCTTTCAAGAAGCCCTCCAAAAAGCTTGTCAATCCTTAGAGATTGGTAGAAACGGATTGGGAGCTGATGGAAAAAGCATAACCAATCAAGATGAGATTCTTCAATCACTCAAACATCCAAGTTGGAACAGGTTATTCCATATTTACGATGCCATTAAAATGGGTATCCCATTTAAAACCATTCACGAACGCACTAAAATTGATTTCTGGTTCTTAAAGCAAATTGAAGAAATGATATTGTTGGAGAACGAAATTGAGAAATACTCAATAGATTCCCTTCCAGAATCTATGTTGTTTCAAGCTAAGCAAATGGGTTATGCCGACAGACAAATTGCTCATTTGGTAAGATGTTTAGAAAGTGAGGTGTTTAAGAAAAGAACTGAATTAGGTATTGAACGGGTGTACAAACTAGTAGATACCTGTGCAGCGGAGTTCCCAGCAAAAACTCCTTTTTATTATTCAACGTTTGAATACGAAAACGAATCGCAAGTAACCGACAAGAAAAAGATTTTAGTACTCGGTTCTGGACCAAATAGAATTGGACAGGGAATTGAGTTTGATTACAGTTGTGTGCATGGTGTTTTAGCTGCAAAAGAGGCTGGATACGAAACAGTTATGATAAACTGTAATCCTGAGACGGTTTCTACTGATTTTGATACCGCAGACAAACTGTATTTCGAACCTGTGTTCTGGGAGCATATCTATGATATTATCCTCCACGAGAAACCAGAAGGAGTAATTGTACAGCTAGGTGGTCAAACTGCTCTTAAGCTTGCAGAAAAGCTAACACGCTATGGTATCAAAATTATGGGAACTTCTTTCGATGCCCTCGATTTAGCAGAAGATAGAGGACGCTTTTCAACGTTACTTGCCGATAAAAAGATTCCGTATCCAAAGTTTGGTGTAGTAGAATCTGCAGAACAAGCGTTGGAGTTGGCTGGCGAATTAGGATATCCATTGTTGGTAAGACCTAGCTATGTTTTAGGAGGTCAGAAAATGAAAATTGTTATAAACGATGAG
>CBFICO010000166.1:0-2373 GCA_965661115.1 Salibacteraceae bacterium | reverse complement strand
CTGATGAGTTTAGTCAACTATCGAGAATAGCACTAATGTTGAGCATTGCTGGTGCATTTGTATTTTTAATTGTTTTAATTGTAAGGTTTGCAAGTGGCAAATAACAATTGCAAAACTCAAGTAACAAATAAGCGTTGAAATATCCATAAACAGTTAGCTCTGATTTAATGTATGTTCATTATTTTAGCGGCTCAATTAAAAAAGCAAAAAATGGCACACGATAATTTACCAGAAGCACCTTACGAAGACGGCGGAGCAGTTAACTTTAGCGTAGTTTATATAATTGTGGCGTTAGTATTTATCGCTGGTATTTTAATTTTTGGGTAGGATTTACCTCGTCATTCTTGCCCTTTTAGATAAGTAGGCAAGAAACAATGGCGAAAACCCTTTTTGAATATCCACCAAGTTGTAGTCAATGTTAAACTGACCGCAACGCACTTTTAATTCTTTTTCAAATTTTGACGTGGCTTCTTTGTAGGCCTTTTGTATTTGGGTCGGGTTCAAGTTTAGTTTTTCACCTGTTTCTAAATCAGAAAAAGTGTAAGGTCGATTGTCATAGTCGAGTTCATACTCCAATGCTTTATCAACTACATTAAATACAACCACCTCGTGCTGGTTGTATCTCAAATGCTGCAAAGCCTGAAAAAGTTCTTCCGTCCTATCCGAACTATCAAACAAATCAGAAAACAACATTACCATAGATCGACGTGGCAACTTTTCAGCTATTTCGTGCAAGGCGTGAATGGTATTTGTTGGCTTAGGAGCTGGACTTTCAAATTTTAGCAATTCCTCCAGTTTTCCTAAAAGCAACTGCTGATGAGACATTGCAACCTTTGCTGGCACATGCTCTTCTACTCCTTCGTTGTAAATAGTTAACCCTGAAGCATCGCGTTGTGTGCGCAACAAATACATAAATGCAGCACAAGCATGTACAGCAAAATCAATCTTATTTCGCATGCCTTCTGCTCTATTGGTATCCAACTCCGGAAAATACATACTTGAGCTATTGTCCAAAACCAATTGGCAGCGAAGATTTGTTTCCTCTTCGTATTTTTTTACAAAGAGTTTCTCGGTTTTGGCAAACAGTTTCCAGTCAACATTTTTGGTGGTTTCGCCGTTGTTATATGCTCTATGTTCAGAAAACTCCACAGAAAAACCGTGGTATGGTGACTTGTGTAAACCCGTTAAAAAACCCTCTACTACTCCTCTAGCAAAAAGCT
Organism: Salibacteraceae bacterium; assembly: GCA_965661115.1. GTDB lineage: Bacteria > Bacteroidota > Bacteroidia > Flavobacteriales_G > Salibacteraceae > UBA6770. The sequence goes on along the minus strand of CBFICO010000166.1, from coordinate 1,153 downwards.
CTAAACCACTATACTGACGTGCTAAATTCTGATTTACTGGCATGTAACAATGTTAGAAAAAAAAAGTCTGACCAAACGATCAGACTTTTTAATGCTTCTTAAATCTATATGCTAGATATGAGCTTCTAGTTTCCCAGCAAGAACGTCTTTTGAAACAGCTCCTACCTGGCGGTCAACTATTTCACCACCTTTCATAAACAAAATTGTAGGAATTGAACGAATACCAAATTTTTGTCCAGTTTCTGGGTTTTCGTCAACGTTTAATTTGCCTACAACAGCTTTTCCTTCGTATTCGTTAGCAATTTGCTCAACAACAGGTCCAACCATTTTACATGGACCACACCATTCAGCCCAAAAGTCAACCATTACTACTTTATCTGAATCAAGCACTTCTGCCTGAAAATTTGAATCTGTAAACTCTACTGCCATCTCTTTTATTATTTCGGTTAATAATTCAGGTGCAAATGTAGAAAATAGACCTTTAGTTGAAAGGTAATCTGCATTACAAAACAAAGTTCGATTTGGTTAATTAATCTTAAGTTACCACTTAATCATTAGGGTAAACAAGGGGCACGATTTTAGTAAATTTGCCTCAACTAAATTTTTTTCGTGGTAAAGCAAATAGTTTTTATTCTAATAAGTGTATTCAGTTTTTCACTGGGTTATAGTCAACAACTACAGGCTCTTTTTTCCTCAAACGCTTTTAATACTCCTTCAAAAAAACCATTTGTTGAAACTTACCTACTTATTAATGGTTTTAGCGCCAATTACGCACCAATAGGGGACAATCAGTTTCAGGCTAAAATTGAAGTAAGCTACACCATCAAAAAAGACAACGAAATCGTAGTTTTTGATAAGGTTGCTATTTTAAGTCCAATTTCTAAAGACACCAATAATTCTAAACCTAATTTTTTAGATCAACAGAGGTTTGCTGTACCTAATGGTAATTACACCTTACATCTAAAGTTAGACGATTTAAATGCCAATGACGAGCCTGTGCTTTCCGAAAGCACGTTAAATGTAAATTTCAATAACGAAAAAATCCATTTTTCAGGAATACAATTGGTGGATAATTTTACCAAGTCAACTTCAAATTCTGTATTGTCAAAAAGTGGATACGATGTTGTGCCTTACCTCTCTACATTCTATCCTG
>CBFICO010000165.1:0-2378 GCA_965661115.1 Salibacteraceae bacterium | reverse complement strand
CGAGCTCATGTCATCCTGAGTGTCCCGAAGCATCGGGACGTATCGAAGGAGACTGAGCGAATTAATAGAATGGATTTACTAACAACCCACAATGCCTCCTTCGATACTTTTCTCCTTCGTCGAAACACTCAGGATGACATTGTTAGTTATTCACACGATTTATAAGCAATAACCACTATGCTCATGTCATCCTGAGTATTTACTTTTCGAGGGTACTCGGAAAGGAAATGTATCGAAGGAGACTGAGCGTTTTAATTCAACCTCATCCCTTAACTTCAAAAGCAAAATCAATAGGACTTTTTTCAGGATCAAAACCCCTTGCAGGAGAGTACTCTCTACCGTAGAAAATAATCTGCAAATGCAATTTGTTCCAAAGCTCTTTTGGGAAAAGCCGTTTGGCGTCTTTTTCGGTTTGCTCAACCGATTTACCGTTGGTGAGTTTCCAACGTTTCATTAATCTATGTATGTGCGTATCAACAGGAAAAGCAGGTACGCCAAAAGCCTGAGACATAACTACTGAAGCCGTTTTATGCCCAACTCCTGGTAGTTTTTCTAATTCTTCAAAACTTTGAGGCACTTCACCGTTGTGTTTTTCAATCAAGATTTTAGAAAGGTTTACAATAGCTTTAGATTTAGTAGGCGATAGGCCGCAAGGTTTAATAATTTCTCTGACCACTTCTACATCTTTTGTTGCCATATCAGCAGGATTATCGGCTAACTCAAATAGAGTTGGCGTAACAGTATTCACCCGTGCATCGGTGCACTGAGCAGAAAGCAACACGGCCACCAATAAGGTGTATGCGTCTGAATGGTCTAGCGGAACAGGCGTTTCTGGATACAAACGCTCTAAGGTGTCAATTACAAACTGAACTTTCTCGGCTTTTTTCATGCTGCTAAACTAAGGGTAGAATTGAGTTTTCTATGTATGGTTTTAATCGTAAGACAACTTAACCTTTAAATAACCTCTGTGCATATTAGTGCTTTTGGTAATTCCTTTAAGTTTAGCCTTTACAGAATTGCTTTGCGAGTCATTGTAGTTATGTTTAAATCAATGAAAAAACTTCTTTCCTATTTCATGTTGATTATGGTTTTGTTTAGCTGTAAAAAGAAAACAGATGAACCATGCAATGACACTATAGGAATAAAATCGATGAGCGTTGAAGAGTGTATAGAAAAATATACTCCACTTGAACAGTGTTGGTTGCTAATGGATTAGGCTCCTCCTCATCCAGTTTACACATTCGGTTCCGATTCAACCATGTCAATTTATTCTGAAGGAAATGATACTAGTTATGGTAGATATCATAGAATTGGTGACACTCTATTTAGAATTTTCCCACATGTGAATGAAACCTCCGGATATGATACGATCGTTTATTTTATAGAAGAGTTAAACTGTGACACCTTGCGACTGCGTTGGTTAAAACCGAGTTTTAAGAGAAGATACCCTAATACTTTTTATGCGGGCTGTTAATTACATATGGCTATTGTTGGTTTTGATTTTTGTTGCATGTAAAAAAGAATCAGTTAATAAGCATTTTATAGATGGGACTTGGTATGTGACGAGGTATGTACCATCAGTTATGTTACCGGATACAGGTTCTAACATTACTAGAACGTTTAGCAGTAATGAAATTTTAATGAAGTTCGATTTTGATTTGAAAATGATTTCTATTTCAAATAGTAGTGCCTTATTTCCAATTTCTTCTGGTAGTTATGAATTTTATATAGCTGAAAGTGCAGGTTTCCCCTGTTCAACGGTGGAGTAAAGTTATGGGATAAGAAACGTAACACCGAACTAATCTTAGTATATTTCTCTGTAACAATTACTTCTACAAAACCTTAGGTTTTCTCTACTAATCAAATCTTTTGAATTTTATATCGGGGTTTTGAATCAAAATAAACTTTGAGGCATAAGTATTGAAAGCATTGTAAGCTTTCCCTTTTCAGTACAGATTTAAATTATAATTTAATAAAGCTTGCCTGTACGCCGCTGACGCCACTAGTAAAAACCTTCTGTGGTTATTTGAAGTTCTCTGCAAACAACTTTTGAATCGCAGCCACCCTCATACTCTTTAATGGCCTTTACAAACTGTGTTTTTGTGAATCTTGACTTTTTAATTTTTTTTTGAATATACGTAAATACTCATAATTGGTTATATCTGACTGTAATTTAACCAGATATAGGATGAATATTTTCAGTTTTACAGCACATTTTGACTCAGAAGATGCTTGTAGATTACATTTAAAACAGAACGAGATAAAATTGGAGTTAGTTGTAACCGATGTGGCCACGAACAGCACTATTGGATTAAAAGCCGTTGGAGCTACGAATGTAAAAAATGTAGAATTAGAACAACTTTACGCAGCGGCACCAT
>CBFICO010000164.1:0-2496 GCA_965661115.1 Salibacteraceae bacterium | reverse complement strand
GGTTTTATGCTGCACAATCCCGGTTCTTGCGGTGCTTATCTTCTCTTCAAAAAAGAAAAACAAAAAGTAAAGCTTGTTTAGCCGATATTACCGCTTGCTTGAAATCTCTCCAAATGCAGGAGCTGAAGAAATAAAAAGAGCCTATCGCAAGAAAGCCAAACTCTACCACCCCGACCTTAACTTACCGACCAGCGAACGAGAAAAATTTATTGAAGTCACCAAAGCCTATGAGTACCTCATTGAACGACTAAATCGTCCAAAACATATGCGTTACGTTTACACTAAAAAAACGTATAAACAAGCTCAAAAACAGAAAACTCGTAAAGCGCGCAACCCGCGAGACCGAGCAAAAAACTATTCTAAAATGCGGTATAAATCATACCGTAAAGAGAGTACTGCATTTACTGATGAACATAACTTTTGGAAGTACAAAGCTTTGTTTTACGGTATGCAGCTTTTCGTGTATGGAGTTATGTTAGTAGTTGCTGCGGGATTATTTTTAGCATTTATAATTACCCATTTCAACCCAGTGTTTCTAATATTTATAGGCTTATGGGTCTATTTTGCTACAAAGACTAAGTCGTATTTTTCTGCCTGGAAGCTCGATTTTAAAAACGTTTTTTCGGATCAATAAATACTAAAAATGAAAGATTATATTATACTAACTTACGGTATCTCGGGCTATGTAATTTTTGTTTTAGGCTTGGCGCAATACTTAATGAAAAAAGGTGGTAAAAACCACCGAATTATTGGTAGAATTTATTTGTACACTTGGTTCGTTTTAGTTGCTAGCGGTGGTTACATAGGAAATGTAATGATTACATTTTTGGGACTATTTGGCTTATACTACGCAATTTCTGGAACCCGCTTTGCTATGGTTAAAAAACAGCCAAATTCTTCATTTGATAAAGCCCATTCTGTTTTAGGTTTACTCTGTAGTATTTCAATTTTAGCAAGCGCATACATACTGTATAATAAAGGAAACGTAAACTTCGCCATCATATTCGTTTTCTTCGGACTAATCTTCAGTACAAACGTTTCTAAAGATGTTAGAGCTATGTTTTTCGGTATTAATAAAAATCGTTTAAGCGGGTACCGAATGTATTGATATTTTGAACACTACACGCGTTTTACTATATCCTTTATAGCGGCACTAACCGCCTTTAGCGCAATTCAGAATATTACTGGAGTTGTGGTAATAAATTGGTTATTACCTACTGTTATTGGCACTATTTACTTGGTTGTCATGGGTAAAAAACATCGTAAGCAATTCAAGATTAACTAATCGTTATTCTTTAAACCATACAGCGCTTGACCAACAATACCTTGTGGAAAATTATCATCTCCTGGGAATCCCAGTTCAATATCCTTTCCATCGTGCGGAATCTTGGCAGTACCAAACAAATAGTCCCAAATAGCCAAAGAAATAGCGAAGTTGATTCCGTTTTTGTGCCCTTCTGGTAAAGTATATGCATGGTGCCAAATGTGCAATTCCGGGCTATTGAATATGTACTTCATCCAAGGGCCTAAAACCAAACCAAAAATTATTGGCATACCTACTAACCAGGCAATGGCATTAAGCATTTCCATTTGGGTTTGATCAACTATAAATAAACAAACTAACAATCCTAAAACCCCAGCGGTGTAAATACCTTTTGTAGAAAAATTAGAGTGGTTGTAATGCCCTATTGCTAGAGTAAATAGGTGAATAACAAAAAAGTCATGCAAGCCTATCCCCAGAATAGCTAACGGCAAATATTCAATGGTTCTGTAAACTATGGTTTCCATCCAATGGTAACGCAAATGCGCTGCAAAACCCATCTCTTTTACACTGTGATGTACCTTGTGAAACTCCCATAACCTAGGAACAGAATGAAGTATTCGGTGAGTACACCACTGCACAAAATCTCGAACAATAAAACCAAGAAGAAGAATGGACCAGTATGGAAAGCTTTGAAGTGGATTAACTTGGTTTATATCTACTCCAATTAAACTATTGGTTGTGTTACCAATTACGCGAACCACAACATCAGATAATCCATTATAAATAATTAGAGAGAATAAAAAGAAGTTGAAAAACATATAAAAAGCATCCAACCAAAAGTCTTTTCTGAATTTCTTTTGGTTCTTACGCCAAGGTTTAAACCATTCTAAACCAAAGAAAAATAATGAGATCGCTATCAACCAATAAAAGTAATTGTGCATACTTGGATTTGTAATTTCTCCCCACAAATAGTTAGCATAACCCGTGTAACCATTTATAAATACATTCAAATACTCTTTCATATCAAGCAAACAAATTTGAGTTGTTTTTGGTTGATATTCTATAATCTTTAGCACAAAAAAAAGCTTCTATTTTGTCTTTGATTTCTTGGCGCATTCTATGGTCATAGTGCACACCAAGACCCTTTTCTACCGTACGGTTTACGATCTTGTCTAGGAATACCATTTTTAACCAAGTGCTTCTCTGCGTTAATGGCAGACTCGTTTGACTTG
>CBFICO010000163.1:0-2566 GCA_965661115.1 Salibacteraceae bacterium | reverse complement strand
CGAAAGTCCTTCACTTACGCGTCAGTTATTGTTGCAATCTATTGGAATGGGAACCCAGTTAGGGGTGCTTAAGTTTTCGAGAGATAATGAGTCAGAAGCAGATCATATTGGGTTGATTTTAATGGCAAAAGCTGGTTACGATCCAAGAGCTGCAACCAGTTTCTGGGAGAGAATGTCAGCTTTATCTGGAGGGCAAGCACCACCCGAGTTTTTATCTACACACCCTGCCAGCGAAACCAGAGTAAAAGACCTTGAAGCGCTCTTGCCAGAAGCGTTGAAGTATTATAAAGAGGCTAATTAATAATATTTATCGTCATTCCCGCGCAGGCGGGAATCTCATTATATGATTAACACCAGTCTAAAAAACGAATGAAATAATTGGTTTTCGATACAATTCCGATTCGATAGTAATCGCAATCGGAATCACTCAAACTGACATTATTTCGTTTGTTAATTACTCCGAAACATACTCCCTCAAATACTCATACCGCTCTGTTAAATCACCATTTTTAGCAATGGAGGCGCGTTCTAAAATTCCGTCTTTATCTCCGTTTAGCAGAGCTGGGAAAATGTGTTTGATAAACTCACCGCCAAAATCTTTTGAAGCATCTTTGGGCAATTCGCAAGGAAGATTATCTACCGCCATTACGGTAATTGCATCTGCTTGGTCGTACTCAACCTCAGATTCCGTTAGGGGATTGTATCCGTAAATTGGGTCTGCAATGGTTGAAGGACGAATAGTTGAGGCTACTGGCCCATCAATATCGCAACTGATATCTGCCACCACTTTTAGGTTAAAGCTTTTGGCTTTAGCTTCTTCTCTAGTGTAGATGTACGGTGAACCATCTCCCCAAAAATGACACGCGATATACATATCAGAATTAGCGGAAAAACGAGCAAAATTACTTTCGTACAATGCTGGGTTATTAAAGAATTCTTGCGTGCTTCCTTTATTTCCATCTTGGCGTTTGTTGTAGTCCGTTACTCTTAGCTGGCAATAAACCGGATCAGTACCCGAGTAGGTTAAGTAATCCTCTACAGACAGTTTTTTGATGCCCATAAAGTCCAAAATCTCCATAGCTCCATGGGCTACGCGCCCGTTACCGGTTAGCGCTATTTTGCATCCCGTTGAGCCAAATTGAACTTTAGCTAACTCACCTTCCATTTCGGTTCTATCATCACATAAATGAGCTGGCTTTAAGTCGAAGCTTTTGTTCCTTTTTCCCCAAGTCAAAAACGCATTATAGGCACCTACAATTCCAGCATATCTGCCAAAACCAATCAATCTAGGTCCGTTACTTGCCGTTAAACATTCATAGTCAATCAAACGTATTTTCTTCTCCATTACTTTTTGAAGTAAGACTTTGTTGTAGGGCTGCATTTTTATAGTGTGCGAAAAAAAGAAGTAGGTTTTGTTTGAAATCAAGGCTTCTTTAGGAACTTCTTTTACACCCATCAGAACATCACAATCAGAAACATCCGAAACCACTTCAACGCCCAATTCAGCATATTCCTTGTCTTTAAATCTTCGGATGTCGCTAGATTCAACAACAATGTTTACGTTGCTGTTTTCTTTATTCAATGTCGCAACTTGTTCAGGCGAGAGCGGTACTCTTTCGTCTGGTGGGCTTTTGCGTTCTTTTATGATTCCAATTTTTAGCATAGTATATGATTCTATAAGTTGATATATAGAGTGTTGAGAGAGTCGGAATTATGAATTACGCCATTCCCGTGAAGACGGGAATCTCTCTTTGAATATTTCAACACCGCATAATTTTAAGGTCGGTAAAAGTAGAAAGATTGCAGTATTTTTGCAGCCTGAACGCATGTTCTTTTAAAATGGGGCCGACTGGTTTTGACAGCATGATGAAGAGTTATGTAAGCATGTCGGGTTTTGCAAGACTATCCGTAATAAGTGTTGCAACGTTTTTAGTTGGCGAAAACAACTACGCACTTGCAGCTTAATCCGAAGTATAGTAGGATGGCTTAATTGGTACACAAGGTGTATCGACAAGTACTCCCACCTTGGAGCTCGCCGAACGCTTTGGGGAACTTGGGGGTTCGATAAGGAAGGCTAGTGTGCAATGCGCTTCGAATTGTATGCGAAATTTAGAAGATAAGCTTGAGTTTGGTTGCTTGTTACCGGGCTTAAGTCGAAAATTAACGATAAGCTAAGCATGTAGAAATCCTAATTGTTCCATGTTTGGACGCGAGTTCGAATCTCGCCGGCTCCACTTGATGATAAAAGCACTCCGCAGAGCGGGGTGCTTTTTTATTTCCACTGTGTCGCCAAGCCGCAGGCTTGAGCGTAAGCAGGGGGAATAAAAAAGATAGGCACGCGCAGCGTGACTGTTTTTATCCATTTCACGGGATAGGCGAGAAGGCCGGAGGCAATCTCGGGTTGGATAGTTAAATGCAATTACTTTTTGCCCTTAAACAAAAACCCAAGTCCCATTCTGCTCAGCATTTTTTTCTCAAATTCCCAAAAGAACTTGAACTGACCAAAAGCAAAACCAACAACAGGGAGTGTGAGTTGATAGATAGGAAAAATCAGTAAAATGCGCAG
>CBFICO010000162.1:0-2576 GCA_965661115.1 Salibacteraceae bacterium | reverse complement strand
ATAAATGTTCCTGGAGACTGCAACATACCCTTATATGCGCAGAACATTGAAGGGTTTAATGACAAGGGAATCAAGCTATTTCCAACCCCAACACGTAGCAACTTTACGATTGCATGTGAGCAAAAAATGTCTGCAATAAACGTGATTATTATTAATGGTAGATCGGTATACAGTGATTCTAATATTAGCAGCTACAAACAAGAAATAAACCCTAAAAACGATTTAGCTCCGGGTGTATATTTTGTTCAAGTTCAACTCGAAAACGGGATCCAAATCGTTGAAAAATTGGTAAAGCACTAAGCTTTTAGAAAGCTCAAACACGTTTCATTAAATTCTGTTGGGTTGTCTATGTTGCAAACATGGCCAGCATTTGTTACAAATTCAAGTTTCGTATTAGGTTGCCGTTTCAGGAATTTATAAGCCCCCGACCTAAAAACATAATCTTGGTCACCCATTAAAATCAAGGTTGGAATACTAAGTTTCCAGTTTCTAAACTCATCCAAAGTAGAAAAGAAATCATCATACAACGAAACCCATTTAAGGTACTCTTTTGGTGTTAGTTTATAGGCTTGTATTTTGTATAACCGCCTAGCTAATTGGTGATTTTTTCTGGGCATTAAAATCCAAGAGAAAATACTGTACATCTGTTTGTATGTAAACATTTTATTGAACACCAATGCAAGCCTTGTAAACCAACGCAACTGCCATGTTCCTGAAAATACGGCTCCAGCCAAAATGCATTTTTTAATTAGATCGGGACGCTGAATGGCTAATCGTTGCATTAAAAATGAACCCATAGATAAGCTTATAAAGTGAGCTGATTTAATATTCAAATGATCAATGAGCTTAAAAATATCATCTACCACATACTGTAATTTGTAAGAATCGTAAGCAGGTACAATGTTTTTTGACATTCCATGATCGCGTAAATCCATAACTAATACATTATAGTGTTTTGCGAAAACAGTTAGTTGTTTATCCCAAGTTTTACTGCTGCCTCCAGCTCCGTGCACAAAAATTACCCAGTCGGCATCATTTGATAAATAAGAACAAGTGTGGTGTAGAAGTATCATTGTAATGCCAATACAATACTGAGCCAAAAAAGTTCCTTGGTTTGATAAAATTGGGTTAGTATAGAATTAACAATTTTACCAATTGCAGCATTGAACTAATTAGTAAGCAAATCGTCTTATTGGTATTATGGCAAAGAAAAAAATCACATCTCAAGACATTATCTTGGCTTACATGAACTTCGTTTTAGAAAATGGAGAAAAGCCGAAAAACGTTTATATGTTCGCAAAGGAGCTAAAGATTTCCGAAACTGAGTTTTACCAACATTTCGCTTCATTCGAGGTACTAGAGCAAGAAGTGTTCACAGCGTTTTTTAGTAATACACTTGAATTATTGCACAAAAACAAAGAGTACCAAGAGTTCGACGCGAAAAACAAATTGCTGAGTTTTTACTTCACCTTTTTTGAAATGCTAAACCGCAATAGGAGCTACGTTACTCATGTACTGAATCAAGATAAGTTGGGTTCGCTAAAGTCAATGTCCTCGTTGCGAAAACATTTTAAGGAGTATATAGACGGTTTAGAAATAGACAGCATTGATTTGGTAAAAGAAAACCTAAACCGAATTAAGGCTAAGAGTTTGAGCGAAGTGGCTTGGGCTCAATTGCTGTACACCATTAAGTTTTGGTTAGAAGACACGTCTCTAGGTTTTGAGAAAACCGACGTCTTTATTGAAAAGTCTATCAATACCACGGTTGATTTGGTTGCGAGTAAACCTTTTGAGGGCTTGATTGATTTGGGGAAATTCCTCTTTAAAGAAAAAGTGAAAATGTAGCGGATGGAGACAATTGATAATATTCCGATTTCCAAAATTCAGCGGGCTACAAAAATTGTAAAAACAGGGGCTAAGGTTGGTGTAAACTATTTAAAGTATTACGGAGATAAAGTCACAAAGTCTGGCGAGGAAGCGAAATTGCGTTTGGACGAAAATAACGCTGCTGATATTTACGATGGCCTAAAGAACTTAAAGGGCAGCGCGCTCAAAGTGGCTCAAATGCTGAGTATGGAGAAAAACATAATGCCGAGAGCTTATGTCGAAAAATTTAGTCTTTCGCAGTTTTCAGTTCCTCCATTATCACCTGCATTAGTGCTCAAAACCTTTAAGACATATTTTGGAAAAGCACCAGCTGATTTATTCGACGATTTTAACCTACAGTCTGAAAATGCCGCTAGTATAGGACAAGTGCACAGAGCCAAAATTGGTCACAAACCACTTGCTGTAAAAATTCAATATCCGGGAGTAGCGGAAAGCATTAGTAGCGATTTGGCTTTGGTAAAACCCATTGCAATGCAAATGTTCAACATTAAAGGAAAAGATTCCGATCAGTACTTTAAAGAGGTTGAGCATAAATTAATTGATGAAACCAATTACCTGCTAGAGCTGGAACAGAGTGAAGAAGTTGCCAGTTCGTGTGCTCATTTGCCGAAAATTAAGTTTCCAAAGTACTACGCGGACTATTCGTCAGAGCGCATTATTACCATGGATTGGATGGAAGGAGAGCATTT
>CBFICO010000161.1:0-2577 GCA_965661115.1 Salibacteraceae bacterium | reverse complement strand
GCTGCACCCCTTAAATAAACATACTATAGAGCATGAAATCCCTTCGTATTTAGCCTCTTCCAATGAAGGTGGAAATATTGGCTTAATCAGTGAAGCTGGTTGTCCTGCAGTAGCCGACCCAGGGGCAAGAGTGGTTCAATTGGCGCATCAAAGCAATATTGAGGTTATGCCATTGGTTGGACCCTCCTCTATTTTACTAGGATTAATGGCTTCGGGAAAATCTGGTCAATCGTTTGTTTTCCACGGTTATTTGCCTAAGGATAAATCGGAACGAACGGCAAAAATCAAACAGATGGAATCGGCTTCAAGAAGAGGTCAAACTCAAATTTTCATGGAAACTCCATTTAGGAATGACGCATTGCTTTCAGACCTAGTTCAAACGTTAAATGGAAATTCAATTTTAACCATCGCAACCAACCTTCAAACTGTAAATCAAAAAATTACATCCAAATCAATTTTAAGACTAAAAGAAGCTCTACCAACCATAGGCAAAATGCCTACAGTCTTTTATTTGTAAGGATTTTTCGTTCATTGAACGGAGTTATATTCAGCTTGTCGAAAAGTTTATAAACCCTTAAATCTACCATGCTTGCATACTGTTTTCGAGCGTAATATTGCAATAGATTACGCGTAAACTAGATATGAAAAATAGGGCATTTTTAATTCTAAACCTTCTACTTACCACCTTCCTTATTTCAAGTAAAGTACAGTAATGATGGCTCTGTAGAGTTGACTTTTAATAACCTTTCTGGCAATTGGACGATTAAAAATCAGAAAGACGAATTAGTTTATGCAGACTTTTTTGATAGTGCATTGGTTTCTAACCTTCCTGCTGGCTACTACACCATAAATTGGGAAGCTGAGCATTGTGGAACTTTTTCTGATTATTTCTTTATTTATCAACCTGAGGAAATCATCGCTGATTTTGAAATTCCTTCAAGCATTGAAATAAACGAAACAGTTATTCCTCAAAACTATAGAACTGGTGCTAAGACCTACGAATGGTTGCTAAATGAAAGTATGATTGATTCTTCAGCATTGACAGAATTAACGTTGGAAAGCATAGGCGAGTATAATTTGACTTTGAACGCCAAGAACGGAGTATGTTCAAACTCTATTTCAAAGAAGATTGCTGTAGTGGATAACTCAACATTATCTAATCAAGAAATTGCAAATAATACTGCTGTAAGCGTGTGGCTAAACGGAAATAAGCTGAACTGGAAAGGAATAGAAAATGTAAACTAAGTAGAACTTCTGAACTCTCTTGGTCAATTGGTTGAGTCTTCTATCCCAGAACTTGGTTCAAGCCTTACAGATTTGCAGCAAGTTGCCAACGGCAATTATATTGTTAGACTAAATTCGCAGCAACAAGTGATTAATGTAAAAGTTGCATTTTAATTAGGACTTTAGCTGAAAATCACACGCGGCTTTTACCCCACCATTTATTCTTATGCTAATTGTATGACTGCCTGGATAATGCTTTCGCGTGGTTAAATCCTTGAAAGAGTGTCTTTTGGTAAATGCCTTTTCCAGCTTAGCATCCAAATCGAATTCAGAAATCTGAAATACTTTGGTTGAAGAACCGAATTTCTTTTTAAATTCAATTAGATACTCAACACGCAATTTCTGAATTTCTTCGGAAACAGACTTCACCTTGAAACTAAACTCAAACTCCTCTCCTATTCTTGGAGCTGCATTATTTAATTGTAGTTCGGGCAATTCTATACTATCCGGATTTGCGTATTCAAATAATTCCAGCGCTTTTGGGTGAGGTTGTTTTAACAACGTTCTGAGCGCTTTTTTCGCTACCCATGTACTATTCGTTTTTTTCTCATTCAACCAACATTCTGCAATTCTGAGCACTGTTTCTGGATGGTCTTTCGAAATATCGTTCATATTGTTGGCGACGCTTTTTCTGACGTACAAACTTTCGTCGTTGCGCAATCTTTTCAGAATTGGAAAAATTGGCTCTGGGTCTTCAATAAAAGCAGGAATATTTCCTCCCCACGGTAACCTTGGCCTACAACCTTCACACGCAAATCGACGAATATGCTCATTTTCGTGTTTACTCCACTCCTCCATTTTTTGCATTACTCTATTTGGGTCATTTTTCAGGAAAGGTCGAATGGCAAATTCGCCAGTGGAATAAACAGTTAATCGCTCCAGTGCCAACATCGAACGCTCAAACTCATCTTGACCAAAAAGCTTAACGTATTCCGGAAAAATGATTTGTTCAAACCCACTTGGATGGATTGGTGCAGCTTTCTCTAAACCAGTTGCTACAGTATCAAACGAACCTTTAGTGGCCACATCAATTGCTATTGCGACTCTGTTAATTCGGTCCATTAGCTCTCTTGATTCCCAATCCGAATCAAAAATGAAGTCGAGAAAAAGCTTTTTGTCAAAGTTTTTGCCCAACTGGTTTTCTAACTCACCAGCATATTGATTGATTAAAACTGAACTAATGCGATTTTTAAGCGGCTCCATTATTTAATAATGACTTTGTGTCTAAATGCAGTTTCATTTGAAATTAGCTCAACAACGTAAACACCAGAATTAATTCCTGATAACTCAATG
>CBFICO010000160.1:0-2694 GCA_965661115.1 Salibacteraceae bacterium | reverse complement strand
TTTATAGTTTGAATAGCAGATGTGTGATGTAATAATTGATTTTTTTACTAAAAACGAAGTCTCTATAACCACGTCATTCCGGCCTTGAGCCGGAATCTCAAAACTGATGAGTTGCGACTGTTCTCAATAACTGGATTCGAATAACGGTAATCCGAAAATAGATTCCCGCCTGCGCGGGAATGACGTTATGGAGAGAATTGGTTAGATGTTAAAAATCAACTTAAAAAACTATTCAATTTCTTTACCTCCCGCATCACTCAAACCCTTATTGCGGTTACATTTGCAGCCAATTTTTAAGGCTTATGATTGTTCAAAAATTTGGAGGTACTTCTGTTGGCTCACCAGAGCGAATGAAATCGATTGCAAACCTAATTGCCGATGGTGAGCGAAAGGTGGTAGTGCTTTCTGCGGTATCGGGCACCACAAATACTCTAGTTGAAATTTGTACCGCTTTGTACAAAAAAGACGAAGAAGAGGCTAACCGTTTAGTAGAAGGCTTAGAACAATTGTACAGTAAGTTTATTGATATACTGTTTGGCGCTGCAGGTCATAAAGAAGAGGCACAAGAGATAGTTGAAGCTTATCTAAACGGAATTAAATCCTACTCAAAAAAACTGTTTAGCCCTTTTATTGAGCGTTCCATTTTAGCGCAGGGTGAATTGATTTCAACTAACATTTTTCACCTGTACCTTAAAAGCGAAGGCAAAAAATCGGTGCTTTTGAATGCGCTTGACTTCATGAGAACCGACGATAGTGGCGAACCAGACCAAGATTTTATTTCCGAAAACATTCAGTTTGAGTTATCGAAACATCCCAAAAAGAACTTGTTTATCTGTCAGGGTTATATCTGTAGAAACGCTTTTGGAGAGATAGACAACCTTAAGCGCGGAGGATCTGATTACAGTGCCTCATTAATTGGAGCTGCAATCGAAGCAGATAACATTCAGATTTGGACGGACATTGACGGAATGCACAACAACGATCCGCGAATTGTAGATCAGACGAGACCAATTCAAGAATTGTCGTTTAAAGAAGCTGCTGAGCTGGCCTATTTTGGAGCCAAGATTTTACACCCGGCCAGTATCCGCCCAGCGGAGGAAAAAAACATTCCAGTTTGGTTAAAAAACACCATGGAACCTAAAGCACACGGAACGCTAATTCACTCAGAAAGTGAAGCAAAAGGGTTTAAAGCGGTGGCAGCCAAGGATGGAATTACAGCTATTAAAATTCGTTCGGGTAGAATGTTAATGGCCTATGGTTTCTTGAGAAATGTCTTTGAAGTGTTCGAGCGATTCAAAACGCCAATTGATATGATTACCACTTCGGAGGTGGCGGTTTCTGTTACCATTGACGATGTTTCCAATCTAGAAGGTATTGTAAAAGAGCTGAAAAGTTTTGGCAATGTTGAGGTAGATGAAAACCAAACCATAGTTTGTGTGGTTGGCGATTATTCGGCTGAAGGAAAAGGGTATGCTAGCTTAATTTTTAACGCCTTAAACGATATTCCGATTCGAATGATTTCCTACGGTGGAAGTAATCATAATGTATCGCTATTGGTAAAAACGGAAGACAAAAAAGCAGCACTTTCTGCATTGAATAAAGGTGTTTTTAATCTGTAAAAAATGAACTCTAAACTTATATACAGATTTGGAGTTCAGGATACTCCGTTTTATTACTACGACCTTAAGTTGTTGCAAGAGAATATAAGTGCCTTAAAAAAAGCATCAGAAAAGCTTGGATTTCATGTGCATTATGCCATAAAATCGAATGCCAACTCAAGGGTGTTAGAGCAAATTAGTGAAAGCGGTTTGGGTGCAGATTGCGTTAGTGGCAATGAAATTAAAGCCTCGATAGAATCGGGATTTTCGCCGGATAAAATTGTTTTTGCTGGAGTAGGAAAAAGCGATAAGGAGATAAATTACGCGCTTGAGAAAAACATTTTTTGTTTCAATTGCGAGAGCGTTCAAGAGATTGAGGTAATTAATCAATTGGCCGAGCGTCAAAATAAGGTTGCCAAAATTGCCTTGCGTCTAAACCCCAATGTAAATGCCTACACCCATGCTTATATAACCACTGGTTTAGAAGAGAATAAATTTGGGATTAACGCTTGGCAACTTGATGAAGTGCTGGAAGTACTGAAGCAGTCTGATAATGTTGAGCTAATTGGATTGCATTTTCATATTGGTTCTCAGATTATAGATTTAACACCATTCAAGAATTTGTGCAATAAAATCAACGAATTACAACAATGGTTTTTAACTAAGAACATAAAAATTCAGCATTTAAACGTTGGTGGGGGATTAGGGATTGACTACAAAGCTCCCGACTTAAACCCGTTGCCACCGTACGAAGAGTATTTCAAAATTTTCGCCGATTTTTTGGAACTCCAACCTGGGCAAGATGTTCATTTTGAACTCGGTAGAGCGATTACTGGAACCATGGGTTCATTGATTAGCAGAGTGTTGTATGTTAAGAAGGGCATCAATACCAATTTCTTGATTTTAGACGCTGGAATGACTGAATTGATTCGTCCTGCTTTGTATCAATCCTATCATAAAATTGAGAACTTAAGCAAGCGCCACAGAGACGATATCTCAATGGAAAAATACGATGTGGTGGGGCCAATTTGCGAGTCCTCAGATTGTTTTGGAAAAGATGTGCTGCTCAAAGAAACCGAAAGGGGAGACCTTATTG
>CBFICO010000159.1:0-2772 GCA_965661115.1 Salibacteraceae bacterium | reverse complement strand
CCAAATAAATGGAATTGCATTTACCAAGGGTCCTGGTTTAGCCGGATCACTGCATGTTGGGGTTTCTTTTGCAAAAGGACTAAGCATGAATTTGGGAGTTCCGCTTGTTGAGGTAAACCATATGAAAGGGCACATTTTAGCTCATTTGATAGACAACAACAAATACGAGCAAGAAGTTGAATTTCCGATGTTGTGTTTAACCGTAAGCGGCGGTCATACACAATTGGTTTTGGTAAAATCTGCTTACGATTTTGAAATAGTTGGAGAAACCATTGACGATGCGGCAGGAGAAGCCTTCGATAAAATTGCAAAAACCATTGGACTACCCTATCCTGGTGGGCCTTTGATTGACAAATACGCGAAAGAAGGTAATCCTAAAGCCTTTAAATTACCAATCAGTAATATCAAGGATTTAGACTACAGCTTTAGCGGATTAAAAACCGCGGTGCTCTACTTTCTGCAAAAACAAGTAAAGCAAAACCCAAACTTTATTGAAAAAAACTTGGCGGATATTTGTGCTTCGGTGCAGTCTACTATCATTGAAACATTGCTCAAAAAACTAGAAAAGGCAATTGAGGTATATCAACCAAAGAATATTGCTTTGGCTGGCGGTGTTTCGGCAAATTCTGAGCTTAGGAGCAGAATTTTGGAGTTAGGTAAACAGAAAAATCTACCCGCATTTATCCCTTCTTTTGAGTATTGTACCGATAATGCGGCTATGATTGGAATTAGTGGGTATTATTCTTATTTGCAAAAAGATTTTAGTGACTTATCGGTTACTGCTACACCACGATTGAAAGTATGAAAAAGTACTTATTAATAGCAGTGTTTGGTTGTTTTGCATTTCTGCAAACGAATGCTCAATTTGATGAAGATTATGTGCAAGAGCAACCAAAACCAGTTGTTGGAGGCCAACCTCAATTTCTATTAAAAACCAACCCATTAGCCACAATTAGCGGCGAGATTCCCGTATTTACCTCTGAATATAGGTTACTGGGAGAATACATTCCAGACAACAAACAATCCTACAATTTTGGAGTATCGCTTTTTACCATGGGCCCAATTTTAAGGGCTGCACTGGATACAGATTCATCATTAGCAGGCTCAAACATTAGCTCAACAGACTTTAGGGTATTGGGTTACCGACTGCAAGCCGGATATAGGTTTTATCCGTTCTATTTACTCAAAAAAACCTACTTATCAGAAATAGAAGTACCCGAAGGGTTTTATGTTTATGGATTGGTATCGCACAGTGATGCACGTTTTTATATACGAAACAACAGAACCAACCAAATACAATTTTCTCACACTAGTGTTACCCTAAACCTTGGTTACCAGCTGCTAATAGTAGATGATATCTTTTTTGATGTGTACGCAGGTGCTGGCTACAAAAACAATCAGGTTGTAGAAATTTCGACAGGCAGTAGTAATGTGGTTACCAGCGAGTTTGCCGATATTGGTTTTATTTATGGCTCCAACCTAAAAATCAATTTGGGTTTGCATATTGGGTATCGGTTTTAGGTTACGCCTTCTTTTAGCACGGGTGTATCTCTTGTAAGTAGGATAGCCTCATTGACGAAATAGATTTAGAATGATGAATTTCTTATCAGAGTATTATTGTGCTCATACTTCAACAAAATATATTCTTTATTTACGTTAAATTAGTACCGTGCAACAGAAAACAGTTAAAGACTACTTTTTAGAATTCAAAACTGAATTATGTAGGTTAAACGATGATGAATTTATTGGTCGATTTAATGGTACAGTTGGAATTTCAGCTTTCGGTTTTGCTCGTCAAGGTTATCTGTGGGCACTAAAGGAAGAACTTAAAAGAAGAGAAATTGATTATAGTAGTGTAGGCGATGAAAAAATTATGTCTTACAAATACGTGGTTTTTTTAAAAGACCGAAAGCTTTTTAGGTTTTCAGAATTAGACAAAAAAGATGCTGAAAATTGGTTTAAAAAATATATGTCGGAAAATCATTTAGATAAGATTAAATTTAATCCCAGAATGATTGAATACAACGATGACCAAATACGATTTGGAATGCAAAAACATCAAGGAGTTTTTGTTATGGAAACGAACAACATAGCGAAAAAAACTACTGGCAACAACGCATATAAAAAATAGGGCAAGATTGAAGGTAACATTAAGTTTCGTGCAATTATTTAGCTATCTTTAAATCTGACAAATCTGAACTAGCTTGCCTTGCTGATTCGCACGCGGCTCAATTAATCTGGGAAAAGGAAGATGTTGGTAGGTTTCGCCGCTTCAAGCCGCACGCTGCGCCAAGCCCTACTTTTCATGTACGAACTCGTTATGCACAATAAAAATGTAGAGTAAAATGGATTTAGTTCAGTTAATAATAAAAATTAAATATGAAAAAAACACTTCTCTCCATTCTGGCGATAACAGCCTTATTTAACTCAGGCTACTCTCAAACATTTATTAGCCAAACCATACAGCATGATGGTTTAATAAGAGAATATAGCATTTATGTTCCAGCAAACTATGATGGAACTACAAATTTTCCTTTGCTATTTAATTTACATGGTGGAGGCGGTACAAATTCCGATTGGCAATCAGCTTCCGACATGAGACCTATTGCCGACACTGCTGATTTTATTCTAATTTATCCGCAAGCACGTCCAGACCCAAGTGACGGAAACTCTTTCAACTGGATCCCTAAAGTCCCAGGTACTTTTGATGATGTGCCCTTTTTTAGTTCATTGATAGATACGATTGCTAGTAATTATCAAATAGACCAGAAC
>CBFICO010000158.1:0-2963 GCA_965661115.1 Salibacteraceae bacterium | reverse complement strand
TTCATTAGGTTCTAGAATTAGAATATGACTCTACACAAGGAAGGTGCTAAAACAATGATTTTCAGCTTTATGGGCTTGTTAATTTTCAATTTAGCTCTAACGCCATTTCTAGGAGAACAGCCCGTAATTAGAGGCATTTTTGGAGTAATTTCTTTATTGCTGTTTCTCATTGTGGTTCAGTTTTTTAGGGTACCTAACAGAACAGTTAGCCTACAAGATGGAAAAATCCTAAGTCCTGCAGACGGAAAAGTGGTGGTTATAGAAAAAGTGTTTGAAGATGAATACCTTAAAGAAGAACGCATTCAAGTATCTATTTTCATGTCGCCTTTTAATGTGCATATAAATTGGGCTCCAATGAGTGGTTTGGTGAAATACGCTAAATATCATCCAGGTAAATTTTTATTGGCATGGAACCCAAAATCAAGCACTGAAAACGAACGCACTACATTCGTTTTTGAAAATGAAAAAGGCTCAGTCTTAGTGCGTCAGATAGCTGGTTTTTTAGCTCGAAGAATTGTGTATTACGCAAACGAAAATGACTCCTTTGAACAGGGCAAACAAATTGGCTTTATCAAATTTGGCAGTAGAGTCGATTTATTGTTACCAACTACTGCAAAAATCAAGGTCAATTTAGAGCAAAAAGTTACGGGAACACAAACCGTTATTGCCGAATTGTAAATTCCGCTGTTAAACTATTGTTAAAGCATTTTGATAAACAGGTCCAAGAGTAGAAATTTGGGTTTGTAATTTGATAATACATCCATCAAATAGAAAAAGCATGAAACTAAATATTAAAAACATCACCGCACTAGCTCTTTTAATCCTTTCATTTGGAGCTGGTTTACAAGCAAAAAAAGACAAATCTCCAGCTAAAAAATATCAATTTGAGTTTACCATCTCAGACTCAAAAGATAGTTTGCTTTTTCTAGCAAATTATTACGGCACCAAACAATATTACTACGACACAGCATTTGCGGTAAACAGTGGAAAATTCCGCTTCGAAACAGATTCTATTCCAGGTGGGATATACATGGTAGTGATGCCAGATAAATCTCAATATTTTGAAGTAGTTGTGGACGGAAAAGAAACCCTCATTCAATTAGAAACTACTCGAAAAGACATGGTTGGAGACATGAAGGTCCTTGCATCTGCTGAAAACAAGCTTTTTTATGAGTTTCAACAAGAAATGAATAACAAGGGAAAGCAGGCTGCTCCAATCCAACAAAAAATAAAAGCCCTAAACGCCGATACCATTAACGATAATACAGAAGCGTTAAAAGCAGAGCAAGAAAACCTAAGCAAGATCAACGACGAAGTAGCAGCCTACAAAAAGGCGTTTATTAAAGAGCATCAAGGCACCTTTACCTCCAAGCTTTTTCTTACATCAATGGAACCAGAAATTCCAGAAAACCCAGAATTACCAGAGGGAACCAATGTTGACCTTTGGAAGTTTAACGAGTACAAAAAAAAGTACTTACAAAATGTAGATTTTACAGATGAGCGTTTATTAAGATCTCCTGTTTTTGCTAAAAAACTCGAGTACTACATGACCAAGTTAATTGTTCAGATTCCTGATTCTATAACAAAAGCAGCCGACGAATTGGCTGCAAAAGCTCGCCCTAACAAAGAGATGTTTAAGTACGTAGTACACTGGAACACAAACCATTATGAGCGATCTAAAATTATGGGAATGGACGCAGTATTTGTGCACATGGCAGACAATTACTACTGTAAAGGACTTGCTCATTGGGTAGATAGCGCTGCAGAAGCAAAAATTTGCGACCGTGCAAAAACCCTTAGCCCGTTACTTTTAGGAAAAGTTGCTTCAAACATTATTTTGCCAGACACCAGCGGCAAGTGGTACGATTTGCACAAAGTTCCTGCTGAATTTACCATCCTTTATTTCTGGAGTCCAACCTGTGGCCACTGTAAAAAAGCCACCCCTAAATTGGAGAAATTCTATCAAGATTATAAATCAAAAGGCGTTGAAGTCTTCGGAGTTTGCACAGAGTTAGAAACTGCAGGCATGAAGAACTTTGTAAAAACACATAAGCTATCGTTTATAAACGTTTCTGATACTCCAGAGATAAATAAAAACGCATACGATTATTTAGACAAGACTACCATAAACAGTCTGAACTTCAGAACGATATATGACATCTTCTCTACCCCACAGGTATATGTGTTGGATAAAGACAAAAAGATTATCGCTAAAAAGCTAGGAGTTGAACAGTTGGGTAGTTTTATTGATGATTACTCAAAAGAAAAAAACAAAGAGCAGAGCAGTAATTAATCTACTACTCTAAGGGCCTTTATATCGGTTGAGAATTGTTCCCAACCACCGAATACACCTTCTTCATCGTAGTATTCCATTTCTAGCACCAGACAATTTGGTTCTCCATCCACAAAGTAAATACTGTCTTTTGATTCTGCACGATATACTAAAATTAAGCCTGGATCAAAAAGCTTAACTCTACTACAGTTGTATTTTTTGGTGTAAATATTTTTGCCTTCTAGTCCTACTTTAAGTGCCACCGTAATTCCATGATTTTGACTATCCGTATTGTTTGAGTCCAAAACCTTGTTCCAATCTCTAACAGTATCTAATACAAAAGACAACTTGTGTGGGTCTATTCTTGTTAGCTCCTCTGGTTTACCATATTTGGTAATAAAATCATTTTCAGACAAACATTCGCCTTCAATACCATCATCATAACAAACCGAATCGGCAGTTCTGGTTAAGGTGAGTGTAGTGTGATCGTTGCAATACAGCTCGTATTCTTGGTTTTTATTCACCACATTCTCGTAAAAGTACCTGGTATAACACGCTTTTTTCGGAAGGTAAAACTCTTGCGGCCAATTGTTTTTCGGTACCTTAGGACCACTATCACAACCAACTGCAACAAACAATAGAGCTACAAAGCCCAACAGATATTTACTAAATTTTGAGGTGTTTGAATTTC
>CBFICO010000157.1:0-2967 GCA_965661115.1 Salibacteraceae bacterium | reverse complement strand
GTCCGATTTTTCTATGAAACCTTCACCAGTATTGCCATAGTAGTGCATGAATTCATTATATCCGTAGCCTGAGGTTATGATGTCGATTTTTCCGTCATTATTAAAATCGTCTGTACAACAACCTCCTGATAATGACCATAATCCGACATTATTTTGTGTTGCAATATCTTCAAATTGTCTATCTCCATAATAATCGTATCCGGGTATTAAATGTTCTTTTTTTACGCCATCTGGATAGCTCCCTAAAGTCATATGTGCTAAATTAATTAGCCATCTTGATTGGTAGTCAGTAGGATTATATTTCAATAGTTTTTCGTAGATCTTAATTGCCTCAGTAGAGCCATATTTGTTTTTGTGCTGAGCTGGTTTATATAGCGGAACAATACACGAGGACGCATTATGATTATTCAAGCAGTTTTGTTGTTCTCCTTTACGCAGATAAGCTAACGCAAGTAGCTCAAAAAAAGGTATTGAAGCATTGGTTATTCTGTCCAGCTTCATGTTGTTTTCTTTTAGAAGAAATTCTAATTCTTGTATACACTTGTCTGTATTACCCGCATAAAGCAATTCCCATATATAATACATGGTGTTTTCTTTTCTATCTGCAATCGAATTGCTTGTCAACTTAGATTGTTGATAGTAATAAGTTGATCGTTGGTAGTTCATATGGTAATTCTTAAGAGGATCTGCGCCGCTTATCATGTTTCTGAGCTCATTAATAACATGCTGGTTTTTATTTTGCTGAATTTTATTGGGCTTTGATTCTTTGTTCTTTATAGGCTTCGATGGTTTGTCGCAGCTTAAATATAATATACATATACTAGAGAAGAGGACGAAGAAACGTGACATAAAGAGCATTGAATAGACATACAAATTTGTTGTTTTTTAGGTTCAAATCCTTGCAAGAGCCCATAGATTTGCAAGAATGCACAACATAGAACCTTATTATCGTTGGAGAGAGCTGTACGTGGCTGAGGAGGATGAGTGTTCGCCGTTTTACGGTAAAGAGTATTCTGAATTCTACTTTAGTGATGTAATCTACGATCACGTAATTCATCCGCAATGGGATAACATTGGTTCAACTACGCTTTTTTTGAAAATTATATATGCCGATTACGATCAACGGTTTGCCATTATCGAACTTATGGGCGAATGGAACGATACGCTTTATAACGATATACAAACCTTAAAACGGAACATAATTGACCACCTCATTGACGAAGGAATTATTCATTTTATCCTTATCGGTGAAAACGTGCTGAACTTTCATCCATCTGATGATTCTTACTATGAGGAATGGTATGAGGATATTGAAGAGGGATGGATTGCAACCTTGAATTTCCGCAACCATGTTTTGGAGGATTTTGCGCACGAAAACATAGATCAATATTTTATAACAGGAGGAAAATTGAACGATATGTCCTGGCGAACACGTCAACCCTTGGTGCTGTTTCAGCTGATTGATAAATTGGTAAACAAACGCTTAAGTATATGAGGTGGACAACACTTTTGTTTTTGATGATTAGCTTCAGTTTGCAAGCGCAAAAGCCTATAAAAGTTGGAGATGTTAATAGTCCGAATGAGCCGAGTATAAACATAAATAGAAAGGATCCTAATAAAATAGTTTGTGGGGCAAACATCAATAGCCTCTATGTTAGCAACGATGCTGGAGAATCATGGGAGTTGAAAAAAATGACATCAACTTATGGCGTTTGGGGCGATCCAGTTGTTATTTCTGATAGTTCTGGTCGATTTTACTATTTTCATTTGAGTAATCCGCCACAAGGCAACTGGATTGACAGAATTGTTTGTCAAACTTCTTCAGATTTTGGGAAAACTTGGAGCAGTGGAAGTTATACCGGGTTGAGCGGAAAAAAAGCGCAAGACAAACACTGGGCGGTTTTTAGCGAAGAAAAAAAAGAAGTGTACGTAAGCTGGACACAGTTTGATAAGTATGGTAGCCTTGCGGAAGAACATAAATCAAACATTCTCTTTTCCAGTTCTAAAGATTTTGGCGAATCTTGGTCAGATCCGATTCAACTAAACAAAGTATCTGGAGATTGTAAGGACAGTTCTTTAACCACAGAAGGGGCCGTACCAACTTTTGATAATAATCAGAATGTCTACGTAGCTTGGGCAGGACCCGCGGGTATTCGTTTGAATAATAGGGTAGAAGGTAAGTGGCTTTCAGAGCCAATTTTAGTCGATGAAAACAAATCAGGTTGGACGATTTCTATTCCAGGAATTAGTCGCTGTAACGGAATGCCGGTTACTGGCTGCGATAGAAGCGGAAGCGAATTTGAAGGCAGGTTATACGTAAATTGGGGCGATCAGCGCAGAGGTCTAGACAATACGGACATTATGTTGAAATATAGCGACGATCAAGGCGAAACATGGTCTGAGCCGGTGGTTTTGGGAAAACGAAAGGCAAAAAACCATCAGTTTTTAAGTTGGATGGCCATCGACCAAACTACAGGAGCGGTTTATATTGTTTATTACGATAGAAGTCGATTTAAAGATAATAGAACCGACGTGGTTTTGGCTAGGTCTTATAACGGAGGAAAATCTTTCATTTACAAACGCATCCCGCAAAAACCATTTTTACCTAAATCCAATAAGTTTTTTGGTGATTACAATAATATCGACGCGCATAATGGAGTAGTGCAGTTGGTTTGGACAAGAATGGAAGATGGCGACACCAGTGTATGGACCTATCGTTTTACCGAAAGAAAAGGAAAACTAAAGCGCCTTAAATCTAAAACGCTTCAGCAAAAGTGATGTAGAACTGGTCGCGGTTATCACCTCTAGCGTAATCAAAGCGAATGTGAATGCGTTCTTTTTTGTTGAAAGCCAATCGGAACCCAGCGCCGTAGCTTGGCATTAAATTGTTTGCAGAATATTTAGAGATTTTATCCGCAACTGCTCCAGTACCCGCAAAGGCAGCAAAACCAAAGAAGTGCCAGATGG
>CBFICO010000156.1:0-2978 GCA_965661115.1 Salibacteraceae bacterium | reverse complement strand
TTATGGAAGTCAGTGTAAGACTGAGATTCGATGGTTTTATTGGAGAGGTTTTCCTTTACTATATTTTGTTGTTTACTCAATTGGTTACCAACTGTGCTTGAGGAATTGTCTGTGGTTTCGAATAAAGATTGATATTCTCTGCGAGGATTTTTTTGCAGAAAGCTCTGACGTTTAAACTCTCTATTGCTTATTATCTGGCTATAGCCATCTTCTTTTGCTAGAAACTCTTCTACAATGGAGTTTCTCTGCTTTAACGTTTCAGATTTAGCCCTATTTTCACTGTCAACATATTGTGTTGTGCGTTTAACATGTTCATTGTGGGTTACTTGTTCTACTATCCTGTTATGGTCTAAATACGATTTAGTGATCTTTTCCTGAGCATGCAGAACAGTTGACGATAACAGGGTAATGACAAATACGATGCGTTTATCTGGCTTCAATTTTGTTGCTTTATGTCTGTAAACAAATCGGTAAGTAGAAAAAACAACCACTTTCATTGCACATGCCAGTGGTTGTTTTTTCAAATTCCTTATTCCTTACACCACTTTCCCTTCAACAACCAATTCCATGGCTTAAGCCTTTCGCAAAAGTCATTATCACAATTGTCCGGTCCGACATTCGGAGCAACCGTGTTTCCACACAATGAAACAATTTTCAGGTACTCGTCTACCAAAGAGCCTTTAGTTTCACTTGCGTGAATCAGGTGAGATTCACCAAACTTACCTTCAGACTTCCCATCGCAACAGCCATCTCGAGAGTCTACCACATACGAAGAGTTGATTAATCCCTCTTGTACTCCGTTAATTTTTGAGAAGCGCTCTAGGTTTTCGATGTGATCTACAACACATCCGTCATCAGATGCATCCACAGGATCAGAACTAGGGCGAACATTTGTATATCTAGCACCAAAACCTGTAACAGTAGCCGTCCATTTTTTATTTCCACCTTGTATTAAACTGTAGATTGGGTCTACAAGTACATGTACACTATTACGTGTAATCGCATTGTAGTAAGCCTCGTTTTTCGCATTATCTTTAGACAAATGTGACATAGACGTACTTCCTTCTATCGTTTTCCCTAAATCAATGTCTAGGTCGGCTACGTAGGAATTCTCAATTGAAAAGTTTGATCGGTTTATTTGAGCCTCTTCGGTATCAAAGTCTTTCGCTACTCGGTATGAATGTTCTTTGCTAACTGAACATGATGACAGTAAGGCTAGGCCCGCAAACCCGGTAAAAAGTAATTTTCTCATAATAAAATGTGTTTTAAGTTTTCAGTTCGAATGTAGTAAATTAGATTTACATAATCACCTTTTTGTTGTTGGATCAAAAAAAGTTAGCTTTTTAAATCGCATTTGAATTAATAAATTTTACAATCAATAAGTGATCAATTGATGTAGTTATCAAATAGAAAGTTATAGAAGATGACCTTTCATAAACCATTCTACGAACAAATACAAAGAGCATATTGTAACCTCCCCTGAATTCAGACTGAGTATAAATGTACTTTGTTTTGATTAGAATGAGTTTGTTTTTCATCAAAGCAAGCTTGCTTTGATGAAAAAAGTTCCTCTGCTTGATGTGGCGTTTTTCCTCCTAGAGCTTGTATATCTTTAAACTGATATCACCCTTATCCAATAATTCGATTAGTTCAGAATCAATCTTATCAATAAAAAGAAGTTTCCCTAATCTCGAAGATGGTATACCTAACCTTTGAGATACCTCATCTCTTCCATTTGAACCTTTGTTCATTTGAACAGAAGTTAGATCCGTTCTTTTTCCTTGTCCAACTTCATAATGAGATTTAAGGGTATGATACTCATTCAGTAGTTCTGAGTAACTCTTAATCCTTTGTTTGTTGTGATGAACAAGAAGTAATTCTTCTTATTTATCACAAGTAGAAAACTCAACATCAACTTCTTTCCAACCTAATCTTTTAATGGATTCAAACCTTCTGTTTCCACTAAGGACCTGATACTTCTTATTTATGAATAAAGGTTGAAGTAACCCTACTTCAGAGATACTCTCCATCAAATCTTCTATATCTGATAATTGATAGATCTCCTCATTCTTTGGATGAAGAGATAGTTTAGTTATGGGGACTTTCATTTGACTAAGTTGTCGAAGAAATAGGAGAAATGCAAATCAATGTTACAGAAGTTGATATCTCCTTTTAAGAAGTTATTCAGTAGGTTGAAGTTGAATTCTAAGAGTATTGATGGGTTGAATGGGATTCTAAAGAGGATGATAACCTAATACATTAAATGTTGTTTGGATTTATCTCTCCAACCTGATTGGTTCTTATACTTCACGAAGAATATCTTCAAATCACTTTGGTTGGGATAATCAACGAAGTATATCTTCTTATCTGATTGATTAGGATAATCTACAAAGTACCATAACCCATTGTTTCCATCAGATTGATTTGGGTAATCTACTTTGAACACCTTTAAATCACATTGATTTTCATACTCCACTACAAATACCTTAACATCAGATTGGTTAGGATACTTCACTGAGTACACCTTCTGAGAGTAGGATGTTAATGGGAGTAGAAATAATAGGATTAAGAGGTGTTTCATCAAGTGAGTGTTTTATTATAATACCAAACTTAACAAATCCTCAAATAAACTCTTCGATTTAGAAGTAAACCCACCTAAGGGGGGTGGTGGGTATTTCTTTGTAATCCGATTCAAACCTTTTAATTGGGTTTGAAAATGGGTGGTTTATATGTCGAAGTCAGTTTTTAAGGTTTGGGGAAAACCTCAATCATTATCATTTTAAAGTACACTTCAAATGATAGTATAGAAACCCTCGTAAATCCTTTGTTTTCTCAGGAATTAATATTATATTAGACATGATTCCTGATCACCCTTAAATGATAGTAAAATGAAGGTACTTTATTCACGTGTTAGTTCTCAATCTCAAAATGAGGAACGACAGATTCAAAATACGGATGGATTCGATTATGTTCTTGTA
>CBFICO010000155.1:0-3092 GCA_965661115.1 Salibacteraceae bacterium | reverse complement strand
TGTACCTGCCGTTGTAAAACCTGCAACACTTACTTCTTTCCTTACCGAATTAGTTGTTAAAGATATTGTTGACTCGGGTATTTTGCCAGAAGGCTCATTGCAACTTATTTGTGGCTCTGCTAACGGAATTTTAGATTACGCGGAATCAGAAGACGTTATAACCTTTACAGGATCTGCCAGCACTGGTAAAATGCTAAAATCGCACTCTAGATTGATTGAAGAAGCAATTCCCTTTAATATGGAAGCCGATTCGCTAAACTGTTCAGTATTAGGAGAAGATGCTAAACCAGGAACAGCTGAGTTTGACCTTTTCATAAAAGAAGTACGCAAGGAAATGACCGTTAAGGCGGGTCAAAAATGTACTGCCATACGAAGAATTATCGTACCAGAAAACCTAGTTGAAGACGTTCAAATTGCACTCGGAAAAGCCTTGGCTAAAACTACCATTGGCGACCCTCAGGTTGAGGGTGTGAAAATGGGTGCGCTTGCCGGTTCTTCTCAGGTTGAAGAAGTAAAAGAAAAAGTTTTACAGCTCTCAAATAGCCAAGAAATAGTATATGGTGATTTAGACCAATTTGACGTAACTGGCGCAGATAAGTCTAAAGGTGCGTTTATGCCTCCTATTCTGTTTAGAAATGATGATCCATTTAACAAAACAGACGTACACGAGACCGAAGCATTTGGTCCTGTTTCAACTATTTTACCTTACAAGAATATAAGCGAAGCAATTCACCTAGCCCAAATGGGTAATGGGTCTTTGGTTTCTTCAATTGTTACAGCAGACGATAATATTGCTAGAGAATACGTCGTTGGCGCCGCTAACATGCACGGAAGAATATTGGTGTTGAATGAAGAATGTGCTGCAGAAAGCACAGGTCACGGTTCTCCAATGCCATTATTAACTCACGGTGGTCCTGGAAGAGCTGGTGGCGGAGAAGAAATGGGCGGAAAACGAGGTGTATTGCACTACATGCAGCGAACTGCCATCCAAGGTTCGCCTACTACCCTTACCAACATTACGCAACAATATCAGGTGGGTGGAAAATTTCTTGACCCAGGAAAACACGTTTTCAGAAAGCATTTTGAGGAGTTGAATGTGGGTGAAACCGTAATCACCGCAAAAAGAACAATTACAGAGGGTGATATTGTAAACTTTGCCAATGTAAGTTGGGATCATTTTTACGCGCATACCGATGTAACTTCGTTAGACGAAACCATTTTTGAAGATAGAGTTGCACACGGATATTTCATCCTTTCGGCTGCTGCAGGCCTATTTGTAGATCCTGCTAAAGGTCCTGTTTTATTAAATTACGGACTAGAAGAATGTCGATTTGTTAAACCAGTGTACGCTGGAGCTACTATTGGTGTAAAGTTTACGGTGAAAGAAAAAGTAGATCAAGAAAAACGCTCGGAAGACGACATTGCAAAAGGCATTGTAAAATTCTTGGTTGATGTTTACGACGAAACGGGTGAAACGGTAGCCATTGCAACAATTTTAACCATGGTTAAGAAGATTAATCAGAGTATGTAAAAGAATGGAAACGTCGTTCCGCAAGATTACTTGAGCTAAATTTTTCCAAAATCAAAACGAAAGTTCTAGTCGGAATCTCTTAAGGATAGGGTATAGATTCCCGCCTTCGCGGGAATGACGTAATCATTCAAAAGTAAAACACAAAAATGAACGAAGCAGTAAATCAAGGTACGGTTGAACTAAGTGTTGAAAATGGAATTGGAACTATTGAATTCTTTCATCCTTTAAGCAATAGCTTACCTGGTAGAGTTTTAGCCAAGCTTGCTGAAACAATTGAATCCGCTGGAAATCGTGAAGATATTCTAGTTATTATTTTAAAATCAAAAGACGGAAGGGCTTTTTGTGCGGGTGCATCATTCGATGAGCTTGTATCTATTAATGATTTAGATACTGGAAAAGTTTTCTTTTCTGGTTTTGCTAATGTTATTAATGCAGCTCGAAAATGTC
Organism: Salibacteraceae bacterium; assembly: GCA_965661115.1. Classification (GTDB taxonomy): domain Bacteria; phylum Bacteroidota; class Bacteroidia; order Flavobacteriales_G; family Salibacteraceae; genus UBA6770. The sequence goes on along the minus strand of CBFICO010000155.1, from coordinate 1,114 downwards.
CTAAATTCATTATTGGACGCGTTCAGGGTAAAGCAGTTGGCGGAGGAGTTGGAATGGCAAGCGCGGTTGACTACTGTTACGCCACAAAATTTGCTTCGATTAAACTAAGCGAATTAGCGGTTGGTATTGGGCCTTTTGTGGTTGGACCAGCAGTTGAGCGAAAAGTAGGAACTAGTGCAATGAGCATGATGGCTATAAATGCAACAGAGTTTTACTCTGCAGAATGGGCAAAAGAAAAAGGTTTATATGCCGATATTTTCGATTCTGCTGAAGAAATGGATGAAGCAATCGCTGCTTTGGCAAATAAACTTTCTAGATCGAACCCCGAAGCAATGCGCTTATTGAAAAAAGTATTTTGGGAAGGTACCGAGCATTGGGATACTCTACTTTCTGAACGTGCTGCAATGAGTGGTAAGCTAGTTTTAAGCGAGTTTACTAAAAACGCAATCAACGCCTTTAAAAAGAAATAAATGAAACGAATCCTGATGGTTTGCTTGGGCAATATTTGCCGATCTCCTTTAGCAGAGGGTGTTCTACGAGATAAACTAGAAAAGGTCGGAATAAGCGCGATTGTGGATAGCGCTGGTACTGCAAATTATCACGTAGGCCAATCTCCAGATCCAAGAAGCATCGAGTCTGGAGCAAGCCACGGAATAGATATTTCAGGTTTAAGGGGCAGACAATTCGAAGTAGCTGATTACGACAACTTCGATTTGATTTACGTGATGGACAAGAGCAACTACAGAAATGCACTAACGTTGGCTCGTGGAGAAGATGATAAAGCCAAAGTTGACTTATTGCTAAACCTGAGTAATCCCGATCAGTTTTTAGATGTTCCAGACCCCTATTATGGTGGCCCACAGGGATTTGAGAACGTATATCAAATGATAGATGAAGCGTGTGACGTAATTATTCAAAAATTACAAAGTGAGCAAGGGTAAACTATACTTAATTCCTTGTGGATTAGGTGGTAATAATGAGTCTTCTATCTTACCTCTGGAAACAATTGAGATTGCACATTCTCTTACCGAATTTATTGTAGAAAAAGAGAAAACTGCACGTCATTTTTTAAAACGTATTGGCTATCCTCATCCGCTTAACGACTTGGTGCTGC
>CBFICO010000154.1:0-3129 GCA_965661115.1 Salibacteraceae bacterium | reverse complement strand
CGCATTCGCACATTGTGTACGCAGGCAATAGAGAAGGCGAGTGGGTGGACAGACTCAATGGGTTAACCTACGAAGAAATTGCCAATAAAGGTGGCGGGATAATTAACTCAGCGCTTAAGTTGCGAGAAGCTTCAGAAGATGAATTGTATGAGCAAGCTTTAACCAGAGCCAAAGAAGTTATCTCTACTGGAACGGGTGCTTTAGAAATTAAAAGTGGCTATGGGCTAAGCTTAGAGAGTGAGCTTAAAATGCTGCGTGTAATCAAACGACTAAAAGAAAACACCGATTTAACCTTAAAATCTACCTTGTTGGCTGCGCACGCTGTGCCGCCAGAATTCAAGGATAATAAGCAAGGTTATATCGATTTAATAATCAATGAGATAATTCCACAAGTAGCTAAAGAGCAATTAGCCAATTATATCGATGTTTTTTGCGAAAAAGGCTACTTTGATAATGATGATACGCGAAGAATTTTAAAGGCAGGACAAGAACATGGTTTGGATCCAAAGTTTCACGTAAATCAGTTTACCATCTCTGGAGGAATTAAAGTCGGAATAGAAGAAAAGGCTTTGTCGGTTGATCATTTGGAGGTATTGGCAGACGAAGAAATTAATCAGCTTCAACATCAAGAAACTATTGCCACTATATTACCTAGCTGCTCTTTCTTTTTAGAGATTCCGTATTCACCCGCCCGAAAAATGATAGATGAGGGTTTACCAGTTACTTTGGCTACAGATTATAACCCAGGCTCAACACCTTCGGGTAATGTGCCCTTTGTATTATCATTGGCTTGTATAAAAATGAAAATGAAACCGAATGAGGCTTTTAACGCAGCTTGTTTAAATGGTGCTTATGCTATGGGTTTATCCAAAAGCCATGGAAGTATAGCTGTTGGTAAAAAGGCGAATTTGATTATCACAAAAGAAATTCCTTCATATTCTTTCATACCGTACAGCTTTGGTTCAAACCATATAGAGTCGGTTATTTTGAATGGGGTGGAGCAGGGATAGCGGAACATAACCATTTCAACTCAATCGTCATTTGGTAGGATTTCATGAGTTTATTTTTCAGTGTAGAAAAAATCACCATTGAGTGTAAATTCACTTATAGGTAATAACACCTTCAACCCCTTCAAACCTTACATTTGCAACCCTAAAAATAACATAGAATGGAACAGCAATTAATAGAATGTGTACCCAATATTTCGGAAGGAAGAGACGCGGCAAAAATCAAAGCGATTACAGACGTTGTTGAAACGGTAGAAGGTGTTAAACTGTTGGATGTAGATCCTGGTAAAGCGACTAACAGAACCGTAATCACCTTTGTTGCTGAACCTGAAAAAGCTATTGAGGCAGCATTTCTGTTGATCAAAAAAGCATCTGAGCTTATAGATATGAGTAAGCACTCTGGTGAGCATCCAAGATTTGGCGCTACCGATGTATGTCCATTGGTTCCAATTGCCAATATTTCAATGGAAGAAACGGCAAAATATGCGCACAAATTAGGCGAACGTGTTGGGCGTGAATTGGGAATTCCAGGGTATTTTTACGAAAATGCGGCTAAGGAAGAAAAAAGAAAAAACTTAGCTAGTTGCAGAGCAGGTGAGTACGAAGGGCTTTCTAAAAAACTTTCAGACCCTAATTGGAAACCAGATTTTGGACCTGCTGAGTTTAATGCAAGCGTTGCAAAATCGGGTGCTACGGCTATTTCTGCAAGAGATTTTTTGGTAGCTTATAACATAAATCTAAACACCACTTCTACCCGAAGAGCAAATGCCATTGCTTTTGATATTAGAGAGGCAGGCAGAATAAAAAGAGAAGGAAATCCGCTTACCGGTAAAAAGGTGTTGGATGCAAACGGTGAGCCAGTGCGCGAACCGGGAAAACTAAAATGCGTTAAAGGTATTGGTTGGTATATAGACGAATACGGTATTGCCCAAATTTCTTATAACCTTACTAATATCAGTGTTACTTCAATTCACGAGGCATTTGATGCTACAGTGGAGTCTGCAACTTCACGTGGTTTGCGCGTTACGGGTTCAGAATTAATTGGATTAGTTCCGCTAAATGCTATGCTGGATGCGGGAAAGTATTTCTTGAAAAAACAAGAACGTTCAATTGGAGTTTCTGAATCTGAATTAATCAAAATTGCCGTTAAGTCGCTAGGGTTAGATGATTTAGCACCCTTTGATCCAAACGAAAAAATTATTGAATATAAACTCCGTAGTGGAGCTGAAAGCAAGTTGGTGGATATGAATTTGGCCGATTTTGCCGACGAAACAGCTAGCGAATCTCCAGCACCTGGTGGAGGTTCAATCTCTGCTTATGTTGGTGCTTTGGGCATAAGTTTAGCCACAATGGTTGCTAACTTGTCTTCGCACAAACGTGGCTGGGACGACCGCTGGGAAGAGTTTTCTGTTTGGGCTGAAAAAGGACAAGCAATAAAGAACAAGTTAATTCATTTGGTAGATGAAGACACCAATGCGTTCAATAAAATAATGGACGCTTACGGTTTACCAAAAGATTCTGATACAGAGAAAGCAGCGCGTAAACAAGCAATTCAAGATGCTACCAAATACGCAATCGAAATTCCCTTTAAAGTAATGGAAACCGTTTACGAATCTTTTGAGTTGATTGAAGGAATGGTAGATATTGGAAATCCAAATTCTATTACCGACGCTGGAGTAGGTGCTCTTTGTGCACGTTCCGCCATAATGGGTGCCTTTATGAATGTGAAGATTAACACAGGAGACTTAGAGGATAAATCCTATGTAGCAGATATCCTTAAACGCGGACAAGAAATTCAGGATAAGGCAATTGCCAGAGAAGCTGAGTTGGTTGCAAAGGTGAATAAGGTTATCGGCTAAAAATGGTTGGTTTCTTATTTGTTGCGAATTTGAGTCATAGTTGAAGCTCAGGCTCAAACCCTACACAAATAAAAACGTAATAAAAGTAGAACTTGACTCGTTAGGTAACTGGCGCTATAGTCCGATTAGCACGTTTCATGTCGCCAAGTGGATTAGCATAACTAATTAATAAGTAATAAGCTACGTCATTCTCTTCCGATAGTTATCGTAATGACTGGGAATCTAAGCTAGGAAATAACCAAATAGATTCCTGTTTGCAAAGG
>CBFICO010000153.1:0-3131 GCA_965661115.1 Salibacteraceae bacterium | reverse complement strand
TTGGCATTTGCGTTTGTTTGGTTGGTTGGCAGTTTAATCAACAACTGTTCGATGTACCAATTTCTTATTCGAGCAATGGAAGGCGCCTCAGGGCCAAGCACACGCTCTCCAAAAGCAGGTTTTAAATACTTTGCAAAATGCTCGGAAGCCACTTTTATAAACTGTGGGTCTTTGTGCTTTAAGGTGATCTGAATCAATCTGCTATAAGGTGGGTAGTTAAATTGTTTTCGGTGTTTAAGTTGTTCCTGGTAAACCTTGATGTAATCGTGGTTTTGAACGTGTTTTAATATGGGATTATCGGTATCAAAAGCCTGAATGATAACCTTGCCTTTTTTGTTTTTTCGTCCAGCGCGACCTGCAACCTGCTCCATTAAACTGTACGCCCGTTCATAAGCCCTAAAATCGGGGTAATGCAAAATAGAATCGGCACTGATGATGCCCACCAAACTCACGTTATCGAAATCTAATCCTTTCGAGAGCATTTGAGTTCCTATCAAAATATCGATTTGTCTATCCTCAAAATCGGTAATGAGTTTTTGGTAGCTGTGTTTTTGTCGTGTGGTTTCTAAATCCATGCGTGCCACGCGTGCTTTTGGAAATAGTTCGTTGAGTTCCTCCTCAATTTTTTCGGTTCCTTGGCCTTGCAAATACACGGTGGTAGATCCGCATTGGCCACACTCTTTAGGGAATGGGATATGGTATCCACAATAGTGGCAAACCAGCTCTTTTCGGAACTTATGGTAGGTGAGGTCTATATCGCAATTGGTGCAATCGCTTGTCCAGCCACAGGTAATACATTGCGCCCTTGGAGCAAACCCTCTTCGGTTTCTGAATAAAATTATTTGCTCTTTGCGTTCTAGAGCCTGCACCATTTCGTGAAACAAATCTAGCGAGAAACTGGCGCGCATTTCTTTTTGAGCATAGGCTTGTTTTAGGTCGGCAATTCGTATCACTGGTAGTTGATTGTTACCGAAACGCTGTTTCATTTCAACTAAACCGTACTTACCCGCTTGGGCGTTGTGGAAACTTTCGTAAGAAGGCGTAGCGGTTCCCAATATTATGTTGGCTTTGTGCAGTTTACTCAACACAATAGCTGTATCGCGAGCGTGGTAGCGCGGTTCAGGATCAAATTGCTTAAAGGAGTTCTCTTGCTCTTCGTCCACAATGATGAGTCCTAAGTCGGAAAAAGGCAGAAATAGGGAAGAACGCGCTCCTACAATGAGTCTAAAGCTGGAGTGTTTGCTGGTGCCCAACACGGCATTCCATGTCTCTACGCGTTCGTTATCATTAAACCGCGAATGGTACACGCCCATATCCTCTCCAAAATGTGCTTTTAATCGGTTAACCAATTGTGTGGTTAGTGCAATTTCTGGCACTAAAAACAAAGCTTGTTTACCCTGTTGCAAACACTCTTTTATGAGTTGGATATACACTTCGGTTTTACCCGATGAGGTTACGCCGTGCAATAGCACAGGTTTTTGATTTTGCCAATGCGTTTTTATGTTTTCAAGGGCGGTGTTTTGCTGTTCGGTAAGTTGAAGTTTTTTTGCTGTGTCTAACTCAAATGGATTCAAACGACCTTCTTCACGATCGTAAATTTCAAATACGCCTTTATCGCTTAAGGCTTTTATGGACGATTTGCTTTTACCCATAGCCTCCGATAAAATTTGCTTGCGCACTTCTACTTTTTTGCTGGTGTGCCAACCCGAAAGTTTTAGGTAGGTCATTACTGCTTCCATTTGTTTGGGTGCACTGCTCAGTTGGTTTAGAATTTCGTTTAGCGCTTTTTCGGTCCGGTAGTTTTTTGCTAATCTAACATAAGGAACCAGTTTGGGTTTAAAGCGGAGTTTCATATCCTCTTCGGTAATGACCAATCCTTTATTTATCATGGAGTTAATGAGCGGCAATACCGTTTTCTGTTGCAACAATTCAGAAATGTCCGTCAAGCTCAAATGACTCTCCGATTCCAATGCTTCTAGAATAAGGTATTCTTTGTCTGAAAAACTACCCACATAATCTACCAAGGCTGGGTGTCGGGTAATTTTAGTTTCGGAAGAGATTTTAAATCCCGCGGGTAAAGCCACGTTCATAACCGAACCCAGGGTGCTCATGTAGTATTTGGCCATCCATTGCCAAAGCTCGTAACCCGATTGGTGAATTATAGGTTGCTCATCGAGTACTTGTTCAATGTATTTGGCTTGGTAGGCTTTTGGAGGAGTAGAGTGGATGTTGGCAATTAGACCTGCGTAGAGTTTTTTCTTACCAAAAGGTACTACTACGCGTACGAAGGGTTGCGCCTCGGCCTCCATGCCCATGGGCACACGGTAAGTAAAAAGCTGCGGCAATGCTAGCGGAATTATTACATCTACAAAATAGGTAGTCATTGCAGCAAAGTAAATTCATTAGACTAGGAGATAGGAGGGAAGAAGCTTAAATCTTATGAACGGATTCCTAAATCGTTTTGATTGACAAAGTTTCTAAGGTGAAAGAAAAACTCGGAATTAATTGTAGCTTAGTGAGCCGTATAATGAGCTAAAAATTTGGTTGATTTTTTAGAAGAAATGAAAAAGATAAATATGCAAAACATTCGCTTATCCCTCAAATAGGGTGTTATTCGGAACATTTTGGTTGCTTATAAACGAGTTACCCAACATTGAAAAAACAAAATATTCCTCTTTTGAGGGGTTGCCAAAATAGGAAATTACAAGTATTTATACAAGAACATCTAAATTGTTCAAAATGAAACACAAAAAGACAATTACAAGCATTGCGTTTCTTCTCTTAGGCTTAGGAGGACTACACGCACAAGAAAGCCCAACTGCCACAGGTGCTGAGGCAACAGGAACAGGTGGTACAGCCAGCTACTCAATAGGACAAGTAGTTTATACTACCAATAAATCAAAAAATAAGGTAGAATATTTAGAGCAGTTTTTAGACGATTTTGAATTGCTAAAATTAGAAATACGCCTATGCACCGATATGAAAGTACTGTCCATTAAAAAACAAGCACAGCTTAGTTTTTTAATGGACGGCATAGGCAAAGAAATTACAGGGTGGCGTAATGCCAACGAATAATAGCCAGCACTATTATTGCTAAGGTGGTAATGGGCGAGCAAGTTTTTATTTAAAAA
>CBFICO010000152.1:0-3149 GCA_965661115.1 Salibacteraceae bacterium | reverse complement strand
ATCGGCAACTGGAATTCCTTCTGTAATGCAAACGATTACTTTAATTCCTCCATTAGCTGCTTCCATAATTGCGTCTGCAGCAAATGCAGGTGGTACAAAAATGATAGAAACATCAGCACCAGTTTGTTTCACCGCGTCTTCCACAGTATTAAAAACTGGTTTATCTAAATGCGTTTGACCGCCTTTTCCGGGAGTAACGCCACCAACTACATTGGTTCCGTATTCTATCATTTGTCCAGCGTGAAAAGTTCCTTCTCCGCCAGTAAATCCTTGAACAATAACTTTTGAATCTTTATTTACGAGTACACTCATGGTAACTATTTTATGTAATGATTTGGGCGGTCAAAAGTAAGTTAAACCCCTCTTTTTAGGAAGTTGCTTTTACATTAATTAATCTTCAATTTCTAAAATAACTGGACAATGGTCTGAACCCTCTATTTGTGTCCAGATATCTGCTTGCTTAACTCTTGGCATTAAACCCTCGCTAACCAAAAAATAATCTAAACGCCAGCCTATGTTCTTTGCTCTAGCTCCACCGCGCATGCTCCACCAACTGTACTTAACTTCTTCGGGATGCAAAGCTCTAAACGAATCAATAAAACCTGCATTGGTATAATTGTCCATTCCATCAATTTCTTTTTGGGTGTATCCGGCCGACCTATTATAATTTGCCGCAGGTCTTGCCAAGTCGATATCTTTATGACAAACATTAAAGTCTCCAGAAATAATTACGGGCTTCTTTTTTTCGAGTTGTTGTAAATATTTCAAAACTTCAGCATCCCACTCGGTTCTTTCATCAAGTCTCGATAAATCACCTTTTGAATTTGGAACATAGGTAGTACCTACAAAGTAATTTTCGAATTCAAGGAAAATCAATCTCCCCTCAGTATCGTGCTTTGGTATTCCCAAATCGAATCGCACTCCTTTTGGTTCTTGTTTGGTTAAGATGGCTGTACCAGAATATCCTTTTTTCTCTGCCGAATTCGAATACAAATGATAGCCATTTAATTGAGCTAGTGCCTCTGTAACTTGATCGTCTTGTGCTTTTGTTTCTTGGATACAGATAACATCTGCATCCATATCATTTACTTTTTCTACAAATCCTTTTTTTACTCCAGCCCTAATGCCGTTTACGTTCCAAGAAACTAGTTTCATTTTTAGATAATATTTGCCAATTCAAAAATGCGCTCAAAAGACCAAAATGCGGCTACACCTCCAACTAGTAATGAAACCAAGTAAGTGAGCAAATCGAATTGAATTAAGTTTTTGATAAATTGATATATTACTGCCAATATTCCGATGAACACCAATTGGCCCGCTTCAACGCCTAAATTAAAAGACAAAATAGCCGACCAAAAATTGGAAGGTGGAAGTCCTAACTCTGTTAAAACACTGGCAAACCCAAAACCATGCAACAATCCAAAACTAAAGGCTACCGCCGCTGCCTTGATGGTTGAGTGATTATCACCTCTTCTCATTTCAAGCGCCAGCAAAACAATCGACACGGCAATCATACTCTCCACCCAAATTGAAGAAAGACCTACATCTATTGGTAAAAAAGTACCTGAACTGGCTAAGCCAAGCGTGATGCTGTGCGCCAATGTAAATGAAGTGATGATCCAAATGATATCCTTACGTTTTACAATAAACAGTAACGCTAGAATGAACAATAGATGATCTAAACCAATTAGAATATGTTCAACGCCTAACTCAAAGTATCGCAAAGCGGAGTTAGCCATTTCAGTAGTATCTTGAGTTTGGTTCAAGTCTATAACAAACTGATTTTCTGTGTAAATTGAACTCCACTCTCCGTCTTCTGTAGTTCTAATTACAATTGTTTCCGATTGGTTTTTTGATTGAGCTGCAACGCTAGAAATTGATTTGGGAATAAAAACATCGGATACGATTAAATCTCCAAAACGTTGAGAATTGAAATTAAGACTATCTGGTAAATTCAGTTGTATACCTTGCTGAAAATCGGTCACAATGCTTCTTGAATGCACACGGTAACCACTAGCATTTTGTTGAACCACAATTTTGTTTTGCACTTTATTGTGCGCGATTCCACCTGGCGCAATCATTAATAACGCTAACGCCAATAGATAGTTTCTAAGCTTGAGCATCATAAATTATGGCTGATAGGTTTTTGCTACCTCAACTTCCGATTTGAGTGATTGTATAATCGAATCGCGGTAGGCAATCAATTGTTTTGAGCGATAGTCTTCCAGAACCTTTTCCCTTACCTCGTCTAATTTTGCCTTCCGACTAGGGTAAAGTGCATCTACCACAACTACGTGAATGCCATGTTTAGATTCGATGATTCCTCGCCAATCTTTTTCCTGTTTCTTTAGACTATCGGCAAACGTTTTTCCAAATTCACGACCAACCGTCCATTGAGTAGCCATTTCAAATCGCTCTGGTAACGCTGTTGTTTCGCTGTTTTCAATAGCTATACTTTTAGAATCGAATAAAGATTTTTGAGCGTACATCACATCTTCTCCAAAAAAGTATTGCCTAAAGCTCGTTTTGTGTTTGGTGAAATATTGGTTTTCCGACTGCACCATAAACTTCTCTAATTTGGCATCTCCAGGGTCATTTAAATTGGCATTTGATTTTATAAAAGCTTCCGCAGTTTCGGAGCCAGCTTGTTTTATTAAATCGTTGTTTTTCAATAAATTATTTTCTTCTGCAAATCGGAACAATAACTCTTCTTCAATTTTTGTGTTTACCACCGTTTCAACCAGCTCCTCACTCGGATTTTCTATTCCCATTTTAGAGATTTCTGACCGTACATGTTGCATAAAAGTTTCATCAACTTCAATGGTATCTGGCAAAATGACTTCTTTGGATAATTGTTGAATGCCAAATAGCAACAAACCAATTAATGCAAACTGAATTACCGGAATAGAGAGCAGATTTTTCATTTCTCGAGTGTTTGCTCAAAGGTAATTTTATCACATAATCTTTGGGTATTAAAAACTGTTGTTTACTGCTACTTTTGCCACCATGATGATAAGCAACAATACCATAGTAGCATTGGCAACACCGCAAGGAGTGGGCGCAAGTGGGGTAATCCGATTATCTGGGCCTGATTCGCTAAAAATCTTACAAAAGGTATTTTCGAAAGATCTTTCTGAAGCAAAAAGTCA
>CBFICO010000151.1:0-3199 GCA_965661115.1 Salibacteraceae bacterium | reverse complement strand
TTTTCGGTTTTAGCCCTAAATCGTTCTAGTAGTTCTGAATCCATATAGCCGAGCTGATTAACCACGTCGGCGCTTAATGCGTCACCACAAATTTTATCTCTCGGAAAAGTTGCTTTTTCAATCAATGCAATGCGTAAGCCTTCGTTAGCTAGCATATACGCACACGAGCACCCAGCGGGTCCTGCGCCCACAATAACTACGTCGTATAATTCTTTACTTGTGTCCATTTTATGGCAGCTGCAACGTTATTAGTTTTTTAGCTAAGTAGGCCGAAAAATAATTGAGAATTCATTCCACTAGAACTCCAGCACCACCCATTAGCCATTGTTTCGAACACGAGTGGTAAGCAGGCACAGTATAGTAGCCTTTCAGTTCGAGTGTTTTTATGGAGCTTGTGGAATAAAAATGTATCGAGAACTAATTTCTAAAATAAACCACAATGAATTCCAGTTCCAACAAGAACATTCAGGATTACATAAGCTTCAAATTTGCTAGATTCCAAATTAGATTCTAACGAACAAAAGGCTGCAAAAGCCCAATCAAAAAATTAGCAAGCTTTGGGTTGCTTGTAACAAATCTAATAGTTCGAAAATTCTTAGCCAATTTTTGGTAAAAGTTGAGTGAATGCGTTCTTGGTATGCTTTTAATCCTTGGGCAGCAAAGTTTTTACTTTCAAAAGCTTTAATGGCTTGTTCCGCAGCAAAAATTCCACTCCAAACCGCATTATCAATTCCAGCCCCAGAAAGCGGATCAATTAAAGAAGCAGCATCACCGCAAAGCATAAAGTTATCGCCACAAATATCATTTTCTCTTTCGCCAGCGGGTAGGGGAGCTCCAGTAATTTCTTCTAATGCTTCCGCATTTTTAAAGATTGGTGCTATGACTTTGTCGTTTTCTAAAATGTCTTTAAAAGCCTCTTTCACGTTGATTTTGTTGTTTTTATCTGGGTGGATTCCAAAGCCTACGTTGCAAACCTCACCCGACACCGGAAAAACCCAGAAATATCCCTTTGGGTATTTTTTGGATAGGTAGATTTCGTTCAGAAATGGAGTGGTTACAAGTCCTTTGTGGTATTGGCGCACGGCGGTGTAAACAGTTTCCCTACTCGTTTCATTTTTTGCTAACTTCCGCTTTACGACTGAATTGGCACCATTACAACCAATTATTATCGGTGCAGAAAATGAAGGTTGATTAGAAGCGGTGCAGAAAACCTTTCCAACTCGGCGGTTGATTGTTGTGATTTTAGATTTTGGTAAAAAGCTAACGTTGGGATTTTTCAATGCAATTTGCAGCAATTTGTTATCGAAATCGAGGCGCTTTGCGTTGTAGGCAAATTGTTTCCAAGTTTTGGTTATTCGTTTTCCCGAATTAGAAATGACAGCAGTTTGTTTTATAGGGAATTGAGGTTGCATTGATTTAAGCTCATTGCTAAAGTCAACCCCCAAATAATTCAATGCCTTAAAGGTTGGTCCTGGAATTACATCGCCACAAGTTTTATCTCGAGGAAAGTCGTATTTATCTACCAAAGCAACTTTAAGCTCACTCTTTGAAAGCGCAATGGCGGCAGCGCTCCCAGCAGGACCGGCTCCAACTATAATTACATCGAACTGATTTTCCTCTTGTTGCATGGTTGAGCAATTATACTATCAAAATCATGTTAATTGTGTTCATTTCTCGTTTACATTACTCCACGAACGGGCAAAAGGTCTCGGCAATATTTTATTTCTTTACCAACTTTATTTTATGTGTGGTTCGGTTTGCATTTTAAAACCTTTTCTAACTGTCGAGCTAACTGAATTTACACGCTAAAAACACAGAATAAATGGAAGAAGTAATCTCGGATATTCCGCTGTTTACAAACGATGCGGTAGTTTTTGGAATTTTAATTGGGCTGTTGCTCGCCATTTTTAAAGCAGCGGAAAGCGACTATTTTAAAGGTTTTTTTAAAATTATACCCGCCTTATTGCTGTGTTATTTCTTGCCTTCGGTGTTCAGTACTTTGGGGGTTATTTCACCTAAGTGGATAGACGTTAGCGCTGCACTCGCTGCGCTAACCGAAAACGGATACGACGTTTCGGCAATCTCCAATTTTAAAGACTTCAAAAACTTTGTTTTAGTCAACGAAGTTCCACACGAAATCATTAATCCGTTTATCGGTAGCTCTAAGATTTACTTCGTGGCCTCGCGGTTTTTGCTTCCTGCAAGTCTTATTCTACTTACGTTGAGTATCAACCTAAAAGAAGTTTTTAAACTAGGTCCTAAGGCGTTAATCATGTTTTTTACCGGAACTGTTGGGGTGGTAATTGGCGGACCATTAGCCATTTTGTTGTTTTCTTTTATTGCGCCGGATGTAGTTGGTGGTGCCGAACCAAACGAGGTTTGGAGAGGAATGACTACCGTTGCGGGAAGCTGGATTGGCGGTGGTGCAAACCAAGCAGCTATGTTCGAAATTTTTAAGGAAGGCGAAAACAACTTGATTACTGGCAGCATGTATTCCATGATGATTACCGTGGATATTATAGTTGCTGAGGTCTGGATGTTTTTCTTATTGTTAGGCGTAGGAAAATCTAAAAAGATTGATGCCTTTTTTAACGCTGACGCGAGTTCTGTTGAAACCCTCAAGAACCACATGCATGAATTCAGTCAGAAAATTGCACGTATTCCTTCATTTACAGATTTGATGGTGATTTTAGGAATAGGACTTGGTTTTACAGGACTTTCTCATATGTTATCAAACATAATTGCTCCATTTATTAAAGAAAATGCGCCTTACTTAGCAGAGACCTTTAGCTTAGGCTCAGGTTTCTTTTGGTTGATTGTTTTGGCTACCACTTTCGGACTCATTATGAGTTTTACCAAGGCCAGAAATTACGAAGGTGCGGGGGCCTCAAAAATTGGTTCGGTGTTCATTTACATTTTAGTGGCAAGCATTGGAATGAAAATGAATGTAATGGCCATTTTTGACAACCCAGCTATTTTCTTGGTGGGCTTAACTTGGATGGCAGTGCACGTATTTTTATTGCTTGTGGTAGCTAAAATCATAAAAGCACCATTTTTCTTTTTAGCCGTTGGCAGTAAAGCAAATATTGGAGGTGCAGCTAGCGCTCCGGTTGTGGCTGCGGCTTTTCACCCTTCTTTGGCGCCGGTTGGCGTTTTATTGGCGGTGCTGGGTTATGCATTTGGAACCTATGGAGCGCTT
>CBFICO010000150.1:0-3308 GCA_965661115.1 Salibacteraceae bacterium | reverse complement strand
GACATGGTGTTGGCTGACGATATTGAATTAAACATTACTCTAAAGCCAGTAATGTAGTCAAACTCCTTATTCCAGAGTAGTTAAAGCCTCTTCTTCAGTAGAAGGAGAGGCTTTTTTATTGCCGCATTTTTAAAGGGTGTCATTTAGAGTTTTCGCTGATAAGCGGAAGTATCGAGAAATACAGAGTAATATTCTCAACCGCTATCTCAAGATACCTATGTGTATCTCCCTTTTTCATATAATTGATTCGTGCAAATTTCAAAAACATCTCAATGGGCAATTGTACTTACAGCAGCTATTCACTTGGTAGCGGTTCTGATTTTTGCGTACATGCAAATCGATTTCAATAACGAAAAAGACTGGTCGTACATAAATATGAGTTTACGCCAAATTGAGCCTCCAAAACCTAAATCTGAAATTGAAAAAGTTAAGATTCCAGAGAATTACGAAGAGCGCGGTTTAGACGCCAAAAAGTACTCCGTTGCCAAAACCAATGAGGCTATAAACGAGGCTACAAATGAGTTGAGTTCAGCCGAAAAAGCAGCTTTGGATAAACAGATAGCCAACGAGTTGCAAAGCATGGCGGAAAGTGAGAGTACTACCAACTTAGGAAAAAAAGGTGGGGGAAGTTTGGAAGGTAATCTTTCAACATCTAAAAAGCAGAAGCAACAAAGCAAATCAGGACAAGAAGGCAAAAGCGACCTCGGCAACAAACACAATGAAGTGACCAACATAAGATACTACCTAAAAAACAGAACGGAAGGGCCTATTGGTTTAAACAATCCCATATACGTATGCCAAACGGGTGGAGTAGTGGTGGTAGATATTACCGTGAACCGTTTTGGAGAAGTTATTTCGGCTAGTATTAATTCAAGTAAAACTCAATCGGACGATAAGTGCTTGCAACAAGCTGCTAAGGACGCTGCGTTTACTTCTACGTTTAATGAGGATTTAAATGCCGTTGAAAAACAACGTGGAACTATTACCTACAATTTTATTGCGCAGTAAGTTCCCGCATGAGTTTAAGTTTATCTTTTTGCAATCGCTGAATCTAGCTGTATGGCTGCCAAAGCTCTAGCTCCATTAACAAGGTTCCCTGAGGATACCAACGCCCCTTTACTGGTTTAAGACCAACAAGTTGTGCTTCTTTCATGGAAATCAGATAACACTTTTCTATTTCTATATCAATCTGCTTCAGTTCTATCTCCAGTTGCTCCAGTTGAGCAAAAATGAATTGATTCTCACGCTCAACCTCTTTTAATCCATAGCGCATCTTCTGTTGATAATATATGATTTCATAATCGTTTATATTACGTTCTACCATGGGTACCGGCTCTCCTTCTTCTAGTCTGCGCTTTATCTCCGATTGCAAATAAAACTTATGGCCTAACGATAGTTTGGTAGTCTCCGTGTGATCAGCAGGACTTATACGTTTGCCATTCCACGTAGGTTTAACCAGCACGAGACTGTCTTCCAATCGAATTTGATATTCACAATCGTACTCTTCTGACTGTTCAGCTATTATTTCCTTATTAAAATAAACCCACTCGGCATCCTCGTCGAGCTGGAAAGTTTCATCTACGCATGATAAAAAAAGCATACCGCAGATTATACTTATAAAAAAACTCCGCTTCATTTGCATTTTGGAAACGTTAGTTCGTCTAATAACCTACGTCTCTAAATTTATTAAAAACGGGCTTAAAATGAGTCAGTTTTTGAAGGAATAAAGGGTTGAGCATCAGCTACTATTGCTGTGTGTAGTTGCATTACGCCATCTGTTGAAAAAAAATGACCATTGTACACAATGGTCATTTTTTACAAATGGGAATATTTTTATAAGAATTCTTGCTTACTCAGAAGGAGCATTCCACATCATCAGCATTGTTCGTGCAATTGTATTTGGATTGGTAATATTACCTTTCCCCATGGTTTCGAACATTTTTCCAAATTCAGGAGCTTGCATTAGTCTATTTTGAGCTTTTAAGTAATGCGCATAGCTCTTATGACTTTCTACAGCGTAGTGTGTAACTCCTCTATCGTCTCCGGCAATATGTTGATGCAAAGACATTTCTGCAGAAACTTCATTAAACAAAGGCTGCATTGTTTTTACCAAGTTTTGAAATGTCTGTGTGATGGGCATTATCTGGTCAAATGGCACGTTCATGGAATAAATTATCTGGAAACCATTTCCTTTTTGGGAAGACTGTGCTACAGGCATTCCAGTGAAAGAGCGAAGAGGTAGAGTACCTAAATCAGTCATGACTTGGCCCATTGCTTGGTAGTCTTCGTTTTTTTGCCAATTGGCTGGATCTAGCATTTTACCTATTGCATCTACATCCTCACTTATAACGCTTACATGGTGAGTTACTTCGTTGTTTCCCAAAGTTTGTTCAGTCAAGTAGGCCATAGGCAATTTCTTTCCTGTTTCACTAGTAAAGAAAGTATTTAACGCCCCAACAAAAGCTTCTTGTTTTTGAGGTGGCACGTTAAATTCCCAATTAATCCAGCTAGTTTGCGCTTGGGCAGTAAATACAGCGCAAGCAATAATCATTGATGTTAAAAAATGTTTCATGTTTTTGTCTTAAAAATTAATAAAGTGAAGTTATTTTATAGTGTATTATATGTTATTAAAAATTATTTCATTTCTATATTTAAGATTTAGCGGTTCGTGAGGTGTAAATTGATAATGCTGCGAATATTGCTATCAGTACTAATGCGGGTATGGGCACAATGACTGGGGTAGTGAAATTTTGCAATAAACCGTTAATTAAGAAAAATACGTAGGCAAATCCTATATAGAGTAAAACCTTTTTTGCTTCCAATAGCCCTAGACCTCTAATTGAGAGAAGTATGATCCCTGTGACTATAAAAGCGACACCTAACGGCCAATGCATTGCTGAACCAACTTGGATGGACTCTTCCGAAAGCATGTCTTTCGGAAAGGATTGTTTTGTGAGTGATTCACCCAATAAGACAAATCCTATTCCTTGAAGAATATTTAAAACTGCAATAATGGTAATTGTAAATTTAGTTTTCATGATTTTGTTATTATGGCAAATATATTTTATGGGTAAACTAAAATAATTGTACGAATGTCCCATTGTTAAAAGTTCATTCTGAAAAGGGTAAAACTAGAGTTTCTTGATCCTCAAGTTTTGGTGCTTTTATATAAGCAGTAGGAGTCATATCGGCAAATTGTTTGAACTTTCGTATAAAGTGGGACTGATCGTAGTAGTTATAATCGAAAGTAATATTTGACAAGCTTATTGATTGATTTAGAGAAAAAGCCGTGTTTCTAAACTGCTGTA
>CBFICO010000149.1:0-3380 GCA_965661115.1 Salibacteraceae bacterium | reverse complement strand
AAAGTTTATATTGTTTGTTTGAGAAGAGATTCCAAAACGTTGCGTTGAACTACATCCAGCAGCATCAGTAATCGTTACATCGTAACCCATAGCAATAAGGCTATCTATACTTGGTGTAGTTTTACCATTACTCCAGCGATACGTAATGTTGCCCACTGTATTTTGAATATTCGAAATGCTTGCCTCGCCCCAGCCGTTTCCACAAAACTCAGGTTTTGTATCCACTGTAAATGAAATGTTAGAACCACTTGTACCAATAATAGCGGTGTCGGTTATACTGCACCCTTTTGCGTCTTCAATGGTAACAATATAAGAACCCGCCTTTAGATTAATGGCACTATCGTTCGATACTATAACATTTTGTGGCCAGCTATAGGTGTAAGGTGCGTTTCCTCCACTTGTTCTTGGAACTGCCCAGCCGGTGCTATCCGAACAAACCGAAGGGGTAACTAACAAGGTATTTGAAATAGCAGAAGGACTACCTAACGAAATAGTAAGTGATTCACTATTGTTGTCACTATCAGTAACGGTAACTTTATAGGTTCCATAAGCCAGATCAACTAAAGAGTCAGAAGTTGTAGAGGATGCTGTTCCTAAGCTGTCCCATGAATAAGTATATGGTGCTCCAGCTCCTCCAGTTACATTTTTTATCTTGATTTTTCCGTTTGATTCATTGGCGCAAGCGACCGAAGTTGTATCGTATCCAAAAGTTATTTTATTTAATCCCGTTATGGTTTTAGTTGTAGTATACGTTTTGTCTCCACTGGTTGAGAAATTACCATTAGCAGCAACTCCTGCAGCGTAAATAGTAACAGTACCCACGTTTGTAGAGGGTGCAGCCCATGTAACTCCATAGCTACTGGTGCTTGAGGCTCCACTATGTCTTGCATAAGGTCTTCCTCCTTGCGTTGTTGTGTTAAAACCTGTGCCCGAAAAGCTACCAGCTCCAACAGTAGTAGAAGACGCTCGTACGGCAGTCATTTGAAAACCGTATTTAGTACCTCCAGTTAAGGCTGCCGTTATGGTGTAGCTTTTTCCTGGATAATAAGAATTTGTACCTGTAACTGAATAGGAACCTCCTGTTGGGTTTAAAGTACCGCTATGGCAACCTGTACAATTACCTTGACTGTTTGGTCTATTGGTTCTATCTATAGGAGGGTTCGAAGACCAGTTTATAGAGAAAATACTAACGAAAGCAAGTGCCGAAAGCGTTACGAAGGTGCGTTTGTTTAGTTTCATAATTTGGGTGTATTGTTTAAAGGTTTAACGCACTTTTCTTCTACTTCGTTGGCAGAGGTTGCAGTAAACCTTAAATATTATTTATCCCACCAACAATTGAGTATGCTAATTGGTTGTTGGCGTTAGAGAACAATTGAGCAGCTTTTTTGCTGCGTTGTCCTTTAGCACAGAGAAAAATAGGGATAAGAGTAGTGTCTCTGTCTTTGGCTTTAAAGCTTGATAACGGACGGTTTTCTCCACCAATGTTATGTGCTTTGTACTCTACTGGCTCTCTTACATCAATCAACTGAAACTTTTTACTTGCCATGAGTTCCTTGGCTTTCGTATAGTTTATTTCCGTAACTAAGTCACAAACTCCACAGAAATAGCTGTAATTGTCTAGTAACTCGCTAACAGTAGCAGTATCTAGATTTTTATCAAATTCTAAAACTTGTTGTGAGTTGCTCAATGTGTTTATACAGAGCAGTTTTCCAGATAAAACGTCGCCTATGCCAGTAATTAATTTAATCGTTTCGAGTGCTTGGTAATTCCCAATTATACCAGGTAAAACGCCCAATACGCCAATCTCGCTACAAGACGGAACGCTGCCTGCTGCTGGAGGTTCGGGGAACAAACAACGATAAGTAGGTCCGTTTTGGTAATTGAAAACGCTTACCTGTCCCTCAAACTTAAAAATGCTGCCGTGTACTAATGGTTTATCGGAAATTAAAGCAGCATCATTGCATAAATAACGAGTAGCAAAATTGTCCGATCCATCAACAATTACGTCGTAAACTTCAAAAATGGACAAAGCATTTTTCTCGCTTAGATTTTCTATGTAAGTAACAAATTCAACAAAAGGGTTTTGTAGCTTTAGCTTCTCAGCTGCAGTCGAGGCTTTATTAAGACCAATATCGTTAGTGTCAAAAAGTACTTGCCTTTGTAGGTTTGATTCGTCGACGATATCACCATCGATTATTCCAATTGTTCCAACTCCTGCGGCAGTAAGGTAGAGCAGTACTGGGCAACCCAAACCTCCTGCACCAACGACTAAAACCTTGGCGTCTTTTAATTTTTGCTGAGCTTCCTCACCAAATTCAGGTAAGATAATGTGTCTATCGTAGCGTTTTTTTTCCTCTGTACTAAGCATGCTGCGCCTGCTTTTCTTTCTTGGTGTTCCATAGCGCAGCGTCCCAATCTTTCCAAACGGGTTCGTAACCGGTATTACTTATCATTTCTGCTACTTCTTTTGGGCTGCGGGAATCGTCAATTTCGAATTGTTCTAGCGATTGTGGTTCAACCGCGTATCCACCTGGATTTGTTTTGGATCCAGCGCTGGTACTGGTAATACCAAGCTTAATTACGTGGTCTCTGAATTTTGGTGCTTCTCGAGTTGATAGGCTTAACTCAACCTCTTCGTTAAAGATGCGATAGGCACAAATGAGTTGAACCAGCTCACGGTCACTTATCTCCACTTTTGGTTGTAACTCGCCTTCATGTGGTCTCAATCTTGGAAAAGAAATCGAGTATTTGGTTTGCCAATACGTGCGTTCCAAATAGGAAAGGTGTAAAGCTGTAAAGAAGCTATCTACTCGCCAATTCTCCAGTCCAATTAAACAACCAACCCCAATTTTGTGAATCCCAGCTTTTCCAAGTCTGTCAGGAGTTTCTAGACGGTAATCAAAGTTCGATTTTTTGCCTTTAGGGTGATGTTTTTTGTAATCTGCTTTGTGATAGGTTTCTTGATAGACCAAAACGGTGTTTAACCCTTCTGGAATTAGAGCTTCGTAATCGGTTTGATCTAAAGGTTGAACTTCTATGGCTATGTGCGAAAAATGGGGAGCGATAAGCCTAATCGCGTTTTTGAAATAATCGACACCAACAGTATAATTTGCCTCGCCGGTAACCAGTAGTATGTGGTCAAACCCAAGCGCTTTTATGGCTTCAACTTCCACAAGTATTTCCTTGTCCGAAAGGGTTTTACGTGGGATTTTATTGGTAAAGCTAAATCCACAATACGTACATATATTTTGACACTCATTAGAAAGGTACATGGGAGCGTACATCTGAATGGTTTTACCAAAACGCTTTTGCGTTAGTTGGTGACTTACTGCAGCCATTTGCTCTAAGTACGGAGCTGCAGCAGGGGAGATCAAACCGAT
>CBFICO010000148.1:0-3464 GCA_965661115.1 Salibacteraceae bacterium | reverse complement strand
TTCTGTGGAGGCACATAATAAATAAAACATGTGGGCATTGTTAGTAGCGTATTCAGGAATAAACGGCAATTTAACATCTTGACTTTCAACGGACTTTAATCCTTCATAATAGCGTTTCCATATCGCTTTACGTTTCTGCTGAATTACGTCTAACGACTCTAATTGAGCCCACAAAAATGCAGCAGTTAACTCTGAAGGCAGAAAAGAAGAGCCAACGTCTACCCAACCGTACTTATCCACTTCTCCCCTCCAAAATGCCGAACGGTTAGTGCCTTTTTCCCAAATAATTTCTGATCGAGCTGCAAACTGCTCATCATTTATAACCAATAATCCACCTTCACCCGAAATGATATTCTTGGTTTCATGAAAAGAAAATGCCGCTAAATGCCCAATTGAACCCAAAGGCTTTCCTTTATAAAAACTATCAATAGCCTGAGCGGCATCTTCAACAACAAAAAGATTATGGCAATGTGCAATATCCATGATTACATCCATGTCACAAGCAATACCAGCATAATGAACCGGGACAATGACCTTCGTTTTTGGTGTAATCAACTCCTCAATTTTATGTTCGTCTATGCCAGGGTGGTCTTTCCGCGAATCACAAAAAACTATTGTGGCCCCTCTTAAAACAAACGCATTTGCAGTTGAAACAAAAGTGTACGAGGGAACAATAACTTCATCTCCTGGTTGAATATCCAGAAGAATGGCGCACATTTCTAAGGCATCTGTACAGGAGGAAGTTAATAAGCACTTTTTTGCTTGAAGTTTCTCTTGAAGAAACGATTGACATTTTTTTGTGTAATGTCCGTTGCCCGATAAATCGCCTCGAAGAGCTGTGTCCTTTATGTACTCAACTTCTTTTCCAGTAAGGTGAGGTTCATTAAAGTTTATCATGCTTCACTCGATATAATATACAATCGTAACCGTTCAGGTTGAATTCTTCGTGGATATATATAGGTTCAAACTCCTCCACTACAGCGCGGTGGATAGCGTAGTAATACACAATAGCAATTTCTCTGGGGTGATTTTTTACGCTTTCTAATATGTTGGCAATCACTTTTCTGGTAATGGTTTCATCAAAAGGAAAAAAGAAATAGAAAATGGTCTCATCTTTTTCCACTAGATACAAAGCAGCATCGCCGCAATGAATTTTAGAAGAAAAAGGATGATTTAAATGGGATTTCATTATCTCCATGTTGGATTCCGCTGATTCGCACAACTCCTTTGAGAATTCTACACCAACCACATCGTTTACTCCGTTCAACAAACAAACCGCTAGGGTTCTAGCCTTTCCGCAGCCATAATCGACTACCTTCTTATTTTGAACGAAAGACAGTTTCTTTAAAATCTTCTTAAAACTTCGAACGCTGGTAGGTTGATACATCTGCCCTTTTTTGGCCAAATCTGGGTCTTCTTCGTAAATATCCAGCTCATCTACTTCAAGCCGTTTAGCTGTATCGAGTTTATATTTACTATCGAACATTGCGTCATCAAAACGATTGATTAAAAGTTCAACCGTATTCGTAAAACCTACCCGTTTTACGCTGGATATAAATTCGCTAATCGGACTACTGTATCTCATTACTTATATTTTACTATTTGACGGATAACGCGTTTTGCATCCTCTCTAATTCCCCTTAGATATCTGCTTCTTGCTGTGTATTCCAGGTCTTTTCCCATATAAAATAAACGTTGCTTTTTAGCTGATTTTTCGTCTTGTTCGTTAATGTTTTCAAGATGATGATCTACATAACCAAACCCCGTACAATACACAATTAAATCAAATTTATCTGATTCCCCATTTACAAACACAACAGAACCATCTTGTACTCCTTTAATTGCTGGCTGTGTTTTTATTTTTCCTTGCTCAATCAATCTTTTTGTTTCACCAGCCTCCATTGGCGGACTAGTATCTTCCAAGAACTTGGGTTTTACTTTAGAGAGCATCCATTCGTAGATATAATACGGCAAATAAACTGTTTTTTGCAGCCAAGGCTCTTGAGCAAAGGTTATTGGGGTTCGAGCGGAAACCGTAACTCCAAAGCCATATTTCGCCAATTCAGTAGCAGTTTGACCACCCGAAATTCTACTTCCTACAACTAGAATATTGTTGTGTTTATACTCGAAACGCTTACTCAGTTTTTCGGCCGATTGAAATTGCTGGACGTGAATGAACGGAATATCATTTAGAAATTCCTTGTTCTCTTTTGGAATTATTGGATTATGGAAATAACCCGAGGCGTTTATGAGATAACTGCAAGAAATATTGGACTTGTCAGCAAATTCCACATCATAACCATCTGATGATTTGCCTATTGAAATTACTTCTTTGTTGTATTCGATTTGAAGCTTGTGCTGATCAATATAATCGTTAAGATACGCACCAAACTCTCGACAGCCGTGTTGTTTGAAAATTGAGAATTTATCCAATTTAGAACCGGGCATTCTGTTCACGTACCAAGGAGAGAGCAGGTAAATATTCTCGGGCATATTCAACCATGATGTACCTGCTGAAGGTCCTTTTTCTACGATTAAATAATCCAGTTTGTGTTTTTTGGCGTAATAAGCCGATGATAGGCCTGCAGCTCCCGCTCCAATAATCAGCACCTCAACTTTTCTATTCTCCATTTATATTTTGAAATCTATAAAAACTGAATCAACCGTTGAATTTGACTTTAGTTCCTCTCCCGTTTCGTTATCTAAAATTGCGCACAAAGGTGTAATAAAGGGAGGATAAAGCACTAAGGTGTATGCTCCTACATTAGAAAACTCTACAACATCGCCCACTGCAATCTTAGCCTTCATTCCACTGTGCATGATGTCATCTTCCATACAAGTTGACCCAGAAATACTACATGTTACATTTTGTCTTTCTATAATACGTTGATTTTTAACCACTCGAACCGGAAGATTCAGTTTGTTTTTTGTAGGTTTAATGTTATAGATAGAACCCGATACAATTGAAGTATATCCCGAATTGGTAGCTTTAATATGTTCGATTCTGGAATAAAACTTTAAGGTATCAGAGAGCACCGCAAGTCCTGGCTCTAACGTTAAAACTGGTGCCTGTTCCCTTCCTATAAAATATACAGCCAATTCACCGGCTATGGCCTCTGCATAATCACTAAAAGTTGGAGGTTCAAAATTGAGTTGATCTTTCAATTCTTGCGGCATTGGACTTACAAATCCTCCACCCATATTCAGCACCGAAATGTTGAACCCAGCCGTAGTCATTTCTTCGTAAATCGATAACATTTCTCGGGTGAGTTTACGGTATCCCTCGGCAGATTTTGACGCAGGCATTTGATGGCAGTGTAAAGTGGTTAAGCTCAGCAACTCATTTTCTTTTAGCACTGCAATTGCCTTTGCTATATCGTTAAGCGCAATACCAAAGCGAGAATCTATAACCGAAAGGTTTAAACGTAAACCAATCTCTAAATCTATGTGGTGAGCATTGCAAT
>CBFICO010000147.1:0-3512 GCA_965661115.1 Salibacteraceae bacterium | reverse complement strand
AGCGTAGATTCCAAAAAGTAATTGTAGAGCCGACTTCTATTGAGGAAACTATACAAATCCTCAATAACATTAAAGGAAAGTATGAAGATCACCATTTGGTTAGCTACACAGAAGATGCACTTAAAGCATGTGTAAATTTAACTGAGCGTTACATTTCAGATAGATTCTTACCAGACAAGGCTATTGATGCGTTGGATGAAGCTGGGTCTAGAGTACATATTACGAATATCAATGTACCAAAAGAGATTATTGAACTCGAGAAAAAAGTAGAACAAGCCAAAGAGGATAAAAACCGAGTTGTGCGCTCCCAGAAATATGAAGAGGCCGCTCAGCTAAGAGACGTGGAGCGAAAGCTTCAAGAGGAATTAGAAGCTGCAAAGCGTAAGTGGGAAGAAGACTCTAAAAATTTGCGTGAAAAAGTTACTGAAGAAAATGTAGCTGAAGTAGTTGCCATGATGACAGGGGTTCCTGTACAGAGAATTGCCCAGAAAGAAAGCACAAAACTTTCTGGAATGACAGATCAGTTAAAGGGAACTGTAATTGGGCAAGATGAGGCAATTAAAAAAGTAACCAAGGCAATTCAGAGAAACCGAGCTGGGTTAAAAGACCCGGCTAAGCCAATTGGCTCTTTTATATTCTTAGGACCTACAGGGGTTGGTAAAACACAATTGGCTAAAGAATTAGCTAAGTTCTTATTCGATAAAGAGGAAAATCTCATTAGGATTGATATGAGCGAATACATGGAGAAATTCGCAATATCAAGACTTGTAGGAGCGCCTCCGGGATATGTTGGATATGAAGAAGGTGGACAACTTACCGAAAAAGTAAGAAGACGCCCCTACTCTGTTGTTTTGCTGGATGAAATTGAAAAAGCTCACCCAGATGTATTCAACCTATTGTTACAAGTTTTAGACGATGGAATTGTTACCGATTCTTTGGGAAGACGAATCGATTTTAGAAATACTATTATTATAATGACCTCTAACATCGGAACTAGACAACTTAAAGACTTCGGTCAAGGAGTTGGGTTCTCAACAACAGCGAAAAAAGAAAATGCTAGCGACCATGCTAAAGGTGTAATTCAAAGTGCGCTTAAAAAAGCATTTGCACCAGAATTCCTTAACAGGATTGACGATGTTATTCTATTTAATAGCTTAAATAAAGAAGACATTTTCGAGATAATAGATATCGAATTGGCGAACTTGTATCAGCGTATTGAAAAAATGGGCTATAAAATTGAGCTTACCGAACCCGCAAAGGATTTTATTGCAGAAAAAGGTTACGATGCTCAATACGGCGCACGACCGCTTAAGAGAGCGATTCAGAAGTACCTGGAAGACCCTATGGCTGAAGAAATCATAAATGCTACGCTAGTTGAGGGCGACACATTGTTGGTTGACTACGACAAAAAAGCTGAGAACGTAATCGTAAACGTAAAAAAAGGTAAGAAGCCTAAGGCTAGTCCTAAAACCAAAAAAGGCACCAAAAAGTCGGAAGATTCTGAGGAGTAAAAGAAACGACAACTGACATCCAACATCTGACACCGGTTATCGGATGTCAGTTGTCAATAGCTACTCCGCAGCAATAGACACTTTTGTTGTAGCCCAAACAAAAGATAGTTTACCGTCTTTAATTTCAATGGTAAACTCTTCTGTAGCATCAACGCTCTCTATATCAGTTGTTGAAACCCTAAACACGTCTTTAGACTCAGCATACTTGTACGCTCCCCACTGATCGGAAACTGAATTGATAATTATTTCCCAGCTTTTTTCACCTGGAATGGTAAATAAGGCATACTTACCTGCTGAAAGGGTTTTATTTCCAATGTTCAACTTTCCAGTTGTTTCAATAGTGGTTGCAGCATTTGCTCCCGTGCGCCACACTTTACCGTAAGGCACTAAATCACCATAGATTTCTCTACCTCGTACCGAAGGACTACAATAAACGATAGTCACATTAGTGGAGCCTACTTTGGCTATTTCTGTCTTTTGTGGACTCTTCTGAGCCTTTTGCGCTTGAGCTGTAAATACTCCTAAAATGATTACTAGCCCTGCAATTAGAATTTTTGAAATGCTCATATTCTTTAGATTTAAATGAACTCCAAACTTACGATTTGAACACCACGCTATTCGTCTAAAAAAAAGACATTTTAAATCTAAAAAACACATTAAAGACCGATGAGTCTTTAATTGTTACTAGGAGACAATTATAACGCTTCATATTATGACTTACTGTAATTACGGCTGTTACGAAATAACACTCAATAATAATAGATAGTTTATTTAAAATAAAAGACCAATTGGTTTGTATAACCATAACAACATCTTATATTTGCGACCGATTGGTCTTAAACTCAAATTAATATGGAAAAAGGTAAAAACACAAGAGAACTTATCATCCAAAAATCGGGTGAGTTATTTAACACCAGAGGATACCACGGAAGCTCCATGAGCGATATAATGAATGCTACTGGTCTTCAGAAAGGAGGTATATACAATCACTTTAAAAATAAGGATGAAATTGCCGAAGCAGCTTTCGACTTCCATTACGCACAGGTATTGGCACGGTTTAAAGAATCATTAGCCAATTGCCAAAACAGTGTACAAAAATTAAGAGCAATTATTAAAGTATTCCAATCTATTTTGGAAAACCCGATTGTAAAAGGCGGCTGCCCAATTTTCAACACCGGTATGGATGCTACAGACATTCACCCTTCGCTCCAAAAAAGAGCCAAACTGGCAATTAATACCCTTGTTAAATACGTGGAAATTAAAATCGAAGAAGGAAGGATTGAAGGAGAGTTCAAAACGGACGTTAATGCTTCCGACACAGCTTTATTACTGGTATCTACTATGGAAGGGGCAATAATGATATCTCGCGTAAACAACTCAAAAACAGCGTTAACCAATGCAGCCGAATTAATGAATAATTACATATCTACACAACTCCTTAAATAATGGCGCAGTCAACTCCCCTACCCTTTCTTATAATTCAAAAAGCATTTCCCATTTTGGAAAAAGTGGCTCCAAAATTGGCAGGAAGACTTGGCTATTATTTATTCTTTAGACCAATACCTGTTCCACTGCGTAAAGAAGAAGCTGAACTACAAGCAAAAGCTGAAACATTTGCCTTATCAATAGACTCGAGAAAAATAGTCGGCTACAAATGGGAATCCGCTAATGCTAATAAAACAGCAGTTTTTATGCACGGATGGGCAGGAAAAGCAGCCCAACCCTACGAACTAATCAAAGCGTTAATCAACAACAGTTACAATGTATATGGATTTGACGCCCCTGGCCACGGCGCATCAGAAGGAAGACGAACCCACGTTTTTGAATTCATGCATTTACTGCACCAAATGCAAAGTGAAATTGGCGATTTTGATTTGTTAGTCGGTCACTCATTTGGTTCAATTGCCTCTTGCAATTCAATGCTGACTGGTTTAAAGGTAAAACGTTATGTTTCTATAAGCGCGCCTGTAATTGCTTCTGACGTTTTATTTGAGTTTTCTA
>CBFICO010000146.1:0-3642 GCA_965661115.1 Salibacteraceae bacterium | reverse complement strand
AGTATATCCTAGCGCAAGCAACACCAAATTGCTCAATATGGATATCAGAACCAGAATTCAAGAGGTGATTTACGATGCAGTAGCCAATTCGAAATCTTTACCAGAAGGTTAAATGCTGGTAATTGGTCTATAAACTGACGATCGCATTATCATTAAACACTAATTTCGTTGGCCTATGCGAATAGGAATTGTTTGTTATCCCACCATTGGAGGGAGTGGAGTAGTGGCAACAGAGCTCGGAAAAGCTCTTGCTGAAAAAGGACACCAAATACATTTTATTACCTATGATCAGCCCATTCGGTTGAGCGGTTTAGGGAAAAATATTTTCTACCACGAGGTGATGGTATCTCAGTATCCTTTGTTTCAATACACACCTTATGAGTTGGTGCTTACCAGTAAATTGGTGGATGTGGTTAAACACGAAGAGCTGGACTTATTGCACGTTCATTACGCTATTCCGCATGCTTCGGCGGCATATATGGCACAAAAAATATTAAGAGATCAAGGAATTCAGATTCCCTTTATTACCACCTTGCACGGAACAGATATAACGCTAGTAGGGAAAGACCCTTCGTTTGAACCGGTTATTACTTTCTCAATAAATAATAGTAATGCGGTAACAGCAGTTTCTGAATCTCTAAAAAAAGACACTCTAGAGTATTTCGACATTAAAAAAGAGATTCAGGTAATTCCGAATTTTATTTGTCCAGAACGGCATAATAAGCCAACCGACTATGAACTTAAGGCCAATTATGCACCTAACGGTGAGCGAGTTATTATGCACATGTCTAACTTTAGAGCGGTAAAACGTGTAAAAGATGTGGTACAAACTTTTGCAAAAATTGTAGAGAAGGTTCCTGCTAAAATGGTTTTTGTAGGGGATGGACCCGATCGCTTTGCAGTAGAAAAAATGTGCAGGGATTTAGGCACTTGCAAGCACACTTATTTCTTGGGCAAAGTAAAGGACGTTGAAGAGGTTATTGATATTGCCGATTTGTTTATTCTCCCATCAGAAACAGAAAGTTTTGGTTTGGCGGCTTTGGAAGCCATGATTAGCAAAGTGCCGGTAATTACCACAAACGCAGGTGGTTTGTCTGAGGTGATGGAGCAAGGTGTTTCTGGATTTATGTCTAATGTTGGTGATGTTGATGATATGGCAGAAAAGGCTCTTACAATTTTGGAAAGTACCGATAGCTTAGAGCAATTTAAGCGAGGAGCCTATAAGCAAGCTCAAAAATTTGACCTTAGGAATATTTTACCCAAGTATGAGAACTTGTATAATGAATTATTGAATAATTAACTTTGGTACGGAGCTTGGATTAACACAAAAAGAATTTAATACTAATATTATGAAAAAGATGAAATTAGCAATGGTGATAGGATTAGTTGGAATGTTTGGCTTGGGTTTAAGCTCATGCTCTCAATGTTATACTTGCGAGGCTCCAGTTTCTATTACAACTTCGTCTGGAACCACTCAAGAAATGCAACAAGAAGATTTTTGTACAGCTAGCCCGCAAGAATTGGAAGCCAAAGAGGCCGACGGCTATACTTGCACGAATGCGTAATGTAGAGCTAGAAATTTATAAAAAACGTCATTCCCGAGAGCCCAAGAGGCGAGTCGGGAATCTCACTTCTAATAGAAATAATTTACTCATTAAAGAAATCAGATGAATTGAGATAAAAAAAGAAAAAGCTGGATTAACCTCCAGCTTTTTTTATGTTGTAATTTTTCTCAGAAAGCAGCTGCACAATTTTATCACGCTTATCTCCTTGAATAATAATTTCGCCTTCCTTTACGCTTCCGCCCACACCGCATTTAGCCTTTATGGTTTTAGATAAGTCGGTTAAATCAGCATCGGTTCCGACGAATCCTTTAATTACGCTGGCTGTTTTTCCACCTCTTCCTTTTTTTTCAATATAAACGCGCAATACCTGTTCGTTTGGCGGAAGCGTGTCTTCTTCTTCAAAAGCATCGGTTTCGTACTCGTAACTTGAATTGGTGGAATACACCACGTTAACTCTTTCCTTATTTTTTCGTTTGTTTTTTCCCATTACATCCAGTTTTTTGGGATTAATATGTTTAGCGCACCTATAATACATTTAACCTTAGCTGGCAAATTTACTTCAATAGCTTCGCCATCAATGTGTGCGTGAATTTTATCTATGTTCTTGCCCATTTCCAAGGTCATTTCCTCTATTAATTGTGTTCGGTAAAAGCTCGAATTATGCAGGTTATTCAAAAATAAACTCAGTCCCATTTGGGGACCGAATACCTTGGGATAGCTTTTTATCACGCACAGGTCTAGTTTACCATCTTGCACAGATGCGTCTTTGGCTATTATAGCGTTATTTCCATACTGAGAGGTATTGGCAACGGTTATGCTGAATGCTTTTCGAGTTTTTTCAATTCCGTTGTATTTCAGCAAGTATTCCTCGGAATTATACACCGGAAAAAGTTTTACCGTTTCTTTTACGTAGCCCAATAAACCACGTGTATTTCGTTGGTTGAAGTTGTGTGTGACCTGAGCCTCAAAGCCAAATCCACAGGTCACAAAAAATGCTTTTCCGTTTAAAGAACCACAGTCAATTTTAGCTGTTTGGCCTTCAATTATTACTTCTAGAGCTTTTATTGCATTAAGGGGTAATTTTAAATGCCTAGCTAAACCATTTCCCGACCCTAACGGAAGAATGCCCAAAGGAATATTCGAATGTATAAGCTGACTAGCAATTTCGTTTACAGTTCCATCACCACCAACGGCAACTATCGTTATGTTTTTCTCCTTAGCAAGTGACTTGGTATATTCTGCCGCGTGACCAGCATATTGAGTTTCAATTAATTCGAAATCAAGCAATTTAGCAGACATAAAATCCGAAATGGTTTTGCTCAAATCACTTTTATTGATAGAACCCGAAATCGGATTTATGATAAAAACGTATTTCATTCGGTAAGGCGGTTTTCAATTACTCTATTGTTGTATTGTTGGATTACCGCTTTTAATTTATTGGCTAGTGCATTAGCGGTTTTAAGCTCGCTTTTTGATAGGTCATTTATTAAATACGGATCATTGTTGATATTGAATAAACCCATTATCTCCTCGTTGCTGAACTGCAATAAATGCCCGTCTTGAATTATTTGGTAAATCCCGTTTAGGTATTGAATACTAAAACCCTTTTGGTTATCATTAAAACACGATTGTCCAAAACTGAAAAATGGCTGGTTAAACCCTATATAATCCAATACGCTCGGTAAAATGTCAGTTTGTTGAGTAATGGAAGAATCTGTGCCATATAGTGCGGTATCGCTAGGGTGAAAAAACAACAGAGGAATACTGTATTGGCCCAGTTCGTTGCCGTATAATTTGTTTTTGGTTTTTGTGGTATGATCAGCGGTTAGAACAAAAAGTGTGTTCTTGTACCAAGGTTGCTTTTTTGCGTTTTCAAAAAAGGTACTGAGAGCATAATCAGCATAAGCAATTGCATTTTCCATTGGGTCTTTACTTCTGCTAAAACGGTCCTTGTATTGCGTTGGTATAGTGTAGGGGTGGTGAGAAGACAAAGAGAAAAATCCGCTAAAAAAAGGTTCTTTGGTTTTGTTTAGTTCATCTATAAAAAAGGAATAATACGGTTCATCAAATATGCCCC
>CBFICO010000145.1:0-3684 GCA_965661115.1 Salibacteraceae bacterium | reverse complement strand
TAAACCAAATCGCTAAAATTAGCCTCGTCTTTATTATCTCTTAGAACTCTTTCCCGTAAAACGGGGCGGCAAAAGTATACATACTTTTTTCCTCAACAAGCATTTTTTGAAAAAATATTTTGATTTTTTTTTTACGTTTTCTTGTAACGTATTGATAACGTACATTTGAGCTATGAAAAAATATTTTGAATACTTAAAATATTTCTTGTTTTTATGTGTGATTTTGAATTTTAGCATCAAGCTAAATGCAACTGAAAAAGACACAACCCTGAACTCTATTCCAAATTCAGGCAGTTTAACACCAAGAGGAGGCAAAATAAACTCAGAAAATGTTTTTGTGGGTGGTAGTTTAGGAGGAGGTTTTTCCGGAAACGCTGGGATGTTTCAAATATCTCCCATAGTTGGGTACTCCTTTACTGATTATTTTCAATCTGGAATTCGCGGTTCCTATACGTATATATACGGAACTGAAAGGTACACGAATTATAGGTATTCGGATAATATCTTTTCAGTCAGCCTTATAAACAGACTTATAGTTTATGAAGGCATCTTTTTACAGTTAGAGCCGGAACTCATGAATAGAAATGCTTACAGCGTTAAAACCAATGTGTCGGGAGTAGACGAGCTGCACTACAACCGAATAAACGCTTTTAACTTTTATGTGGGTGGTGGTGCTTATTTAGATTTTAGTGGAAATAGTGGAGCATTCTTGATGCTTCTTTATAACCTAAACCAAAATGAAAACTCATTTAACAGCAACCCGCATGTAAGGGGCGGGGTTATCTTTGGGTTTTAGCCTCCACCCAGTCCTTAGCATTCTTAAACGCTAAAATCCAAGGACTTACATCCTCTTGTTTTTTGTCTGAAGGGTAATAACCCCAGTTCCAAGGGAAGATTGAGCGTTCAAAATGAGGCATAATAGCTAAATGGCGACCATCTTTACTAGCTATGCCCGCAACATTATAATCTGAACCATTTGGATTAACCGGGTATTCACCGTTTGGATACTTTCCGATTACATGATAATTCTCTTCTGCCTCTGGTAAATGGAATTTACCTTCTCCATGAGCAGCCCAGATACCCATTTTAGTACCTGATAAGCTTCCTAGCATTACCGAATGGTTTTCTGGGATTTCAATTGCCAAAAAGCTCGATTCGAATTTGCCTGAACTGTTGTGATGCAATTTTGGATGCTCTTTATGTTCTGGGTTAATCAACCCTAGTTCACCCATCAATTGACAACCATTGCAAATACCTAGAGAAAGCGTATCTGGTCGCGCGTAAAAATTATCTAAAGCCGCTTTTGCCTTTTCATTGAAAATGAAAGCACCCGCCCATCCTTTTGCCGAACCTAAAACATCCGAGTTAGAGAATCCGCCGACAAATGCAATCATATTTACATCAGACAAATCATCACGACCAGAAATAAGGTCGGTCATGTGTACGTCTTTTACATCAAACCCAGCTAAGTGCATAGCGTAAGCCATTTCTCGGTCGCCGTTCACCCCTTTTTCACGAATGATGGCAGCTTTAACTGTTGAAGCAGTTTTTCTTTTTGGATTCAATCCAAGAGCTTCATAGGTTCCTGTGAAATTCGTTGGGAATTTGTAATCGATAGGATACTTGCTGTGATTTTCAAATCGTGCATCGGCGTAGTTTTTTCCAGATTGATGACGATCTAATAAATGAGAAGTTTTGTACCAGGTATCTCGTAAACTTGGAACATCTAAAATATAATCGTTGGTGCTGGTTGAGATTTTTACCTGCGGTATATTTGAAATAGTTCCAATTACCTGATGGTTAGCACCAGCTTCATTCAAACTTTTTTGAACTGTATCGACTTTATCTTCTCCAACTTGAATCAATATTCCTGCTTTTTCTGAGAACAACAATTGAATATCATCAGCCGCTTCTAGAGCTTTTAGATTTACAGCTAAACCTACATTCGGATTTGCAAAACACATTTCTAACAAGGCTGTGACCATACCGCCTGCAGAAATATCGTGACCTGCTAAAACCAAATCATTGGTAATTACATCTTGGACCGCATTAAAGGTTTTTGCAAATGCTTTAGCATTGTTAACTCTTGGCGCTGAATCACCCAATTGATTGATAATCTGTGCAAAAGAAGAACCTCCTAACTTAAAGTCATCACCTGAAAAATCAATATAAATCAGCTTGGAGTTTACTTCATTTTGTAATACTGGCTCCACCACTTTTTTAAGATGAGATACTTCGCCAACCGCTGAAATAATAACCGTTCCCGGTGCGTAAACCACTCCATCTTTATATTTCTGAGTCATAGAAAGCGAATCTTTACCAGTAGGAACATTCAACCCTAACTCACAAGCGAAATCACTGATTCCCTTTACCGCCTCATACAAACGATAATTTTCACCTTCGTTTTTCGCAGGCCACATCCAGTTGGCGCTTAATGAAACTCCTTGAATTCCTTGTTCAATTGGCGCCCAAATTAGGTTGGTTAGCGCTTCGGCAATAGAAGCCTGAGATCCTGCCACGGGATCAATAAGTGCACTCACAGGTGAATGGCCAACAGAAGTAGCAATACCTTTTTCGCCACGATAATCCATTGCCATAACTCCTACATTGTTCAAAGGCAACTGCAATGGTCCTGCGCATTGTTGTTTTGCAACACGCCCCGTTACACAACGATCAACTTTATTGGTAAGCCAGTCTTTACAAGCCACCGCTTCTAATTGTAAAACTGCATTTAAATATTCCTGTACCCGACTTGAATCGTATTTCAATAGAGCATAACTCGCATGCCCTGATTTATCTTCTAGAATAGTTTTAGGAGAGGATCCAAACATGTGTGCTAAATCCCAATCCATAGGATTTTGGTTGGTCTCCTTGTTTTCAAAAACAAATCGATTATCGTTAGTAGTTTCACCAACCACATAAATTGGAGCGCGCTCTCGTTCGGCTATTTTGGTTAGTAATTCAATATCGTTTTCGCGAATAACCAATCCCATACGCTCTTGAGATTCGTTTCCGGTGATTTCCTTATCGGAAAGTGTTGGGTCGCCAACTGGTAGTTTTTTTACATCGATTTTACCTCCAGTTTCTTCTACCAGTTCAGAAAGGCAATTTAAATGACCGCCTGCACCGTGGTCATGGATAGATACAATCGGGTTTTTATCTAACTCAGCCATGGCACGTACCGCGTTATACACCCTTTTTTGCATTTCTGGATTAGAGCGCTGAATGGCATTCAATTCGATTCCGCTAGAAAATTCACCTGTAGCAACTGATGAAACTGCACCACCGCCCATTCCAATGCGGTAGTTATCGCCGCCCATTACAACGATTTTATCGCCAGTATCTGGTGTATCCTTTAGCGCTTCTTGCTTTTTACCATAACCTATTCCGCCGGCTTGCATAATTACCTTATCGTAACCAAAGCGTTTGTCGCCTTCTTGGTGTTCAAAGGTTAAAACTGAGCCATTAATAAGTGGCTGACCGAATTTATTTCCAAAGTCTGATGCTCCGTTAGATGCTTTAATAAGAATGTCCATTGGAGTTTGGTACAGCCACTGACGTTCGTCCATTCCTTTTTCCCAAGCTCTATCGTCATCTAAACGAGAATACGCAGTCATGTACACAGCAGAACCCGCTAAAGGCATAGAACCTTTTCCGCCAGCCATTCTGTCTCTAATTTCTCCA
>CBFICO010000144.1:0-3778 GCA_965661115.1 Salibacteraceae bacterium | reverse complement strand
GAATTGATGGTAGTTTGATTAAGGAACGAAATTTTACCAAACTGACAGTCTCAGGTGAATTCAGAAAAAGAACAATTGCCGTGCAATATTTCAGCTCAGATGGAGCGTTGATTTTTGAACATAAGATCAATCAACAGGAGAAGTAGTGTATTCTTTACAAGCTTCGCAGTATAGATAACGTAGCGGGTCATAATCGAAAACCTTGTATGGAATTGCGCAAGGAGTAAAAAACAAACGACACCATTGCTTTTCACCTAAGGTTTCAAACGCATTTGTTACTACCAGCTGCATTTCGGTATCTCGCCCAGATAAATCGTGTGCTATGCAAGTTTGCAAATACAATTTAAGAGCTTGTTTCTTGTAAGGATTTCGCAAGGTGTCAAAGGCAATAGGTTTTAGTAATTCGGTTACCCAATCCAACTTATCAAAGAGCACCATAAATTTTGCAAGACGAATAGTATCCTCTGTTGTAGAGTTTTCATTTATGTAAAACTCACGCACATATTGTAGTGAAGGTTCTGCCTTATCCAGGCCTTTTTTATCTTGCGAACCAAACACCAAATTAGCTATTTCAACATGATACCAAAGCTCTAATTCTTGATACACCTTACTTGGCACTTCGTCAATTTTTGCTTGATTCATAAGTGATTTAATCAGAGGAATTTTAGTCTTTTCATCAAACAAATCGGCATTGCTCGCTATTATAGATTTTATGTTGTAATCGAGTTCTAACGAGCCCAAATTCGTGTTTAGTTTCTTGAGTTTTTCAACAGTCTCGAGTGGCATACTGACGCCGAAGTTGGTCGCGCTGAACATCAATTGTCGGTATTCGAGTAAAGCAGTTTTATCGGAACTACTACCTACGTATTGGGACGCAATCCATTGCTGTTGTTTTTCGTTACACTTTTGATAGTTATTGTAAAAAAAGACTTGTAAGGCTTCTAATCTATCAACTTGCTGCAAGCTAGCCGTACGGGCATCAAAACCATTAAGCACTGTTTCCCACTCGCTCTTGGCCAATTTAAAAATCCATTTATCACTCATTTTGGGAATAACCACCACGCTTATTTTGGCTTTGCGTTGTTCAGCTAGAAGCGGCTCCAATTTAACCGTATTGGCAGAATCATTTATTATGGACCTGATTTTAGAACGATTGTACGAATTGAGGTAAAACCAGTCTGTTCCGATGATTTGATCGTAAAATAAATCCCAATTTTCTTGAGCATTTACCTGCCACTCAATTTCTTGTTGCTGAAACTCACCAAGACGCTCTACCAGTCTTTTGGTGCGCGCATCAAACAATTTTGTGTTTTGTTCTTCAGATCCTTCAACACTCGAAAACGCTTGAATATCAATTCTTTTTATGATTAACTCTTGAGCCTTTAATTGTTCAACTAGCGTATCAATTTCGGAGCTTTGAATTGTGGACGATGACTTTTCAAACTGAATATTGATAGGTATTGAAAATGTATCGGAAGCAGGCTTAAAAGTATCCTTCGGTAAGTCAAATTTTAACGGAAAACTTGAAGGTTTATAGTTTAACGGCTCTCCACAATACCCAAAAAAATCGATTTGTGTACACAGGTTTTTGTTATTGACATAATACAAACGTGCATCTATTGGTTTTCCGGATAACTCTGGTGGAGTATCGCCCAGAATAATAAAATTGCAACGCTTCTCTCCTCTTACTTTCTTTCGTTTTCTGTTTTCTTCTTCAAGCTGTTCAATTTGTTTTAGAATACTTTTTTGATAAACTGGTTTCAGTAATTGACCATCAATTAAGCTTAAATCGTTTCTTCGATTTGGTTTTTCGGGCAGGGCATCGCAAGAGAAAGTGTTTCCGAAACTAATTAGTTCCACCACTAAACCATCTTTACTGTCTGGAAACAACCGTTTGATTTTATTCAAATCGTAAACACAAAGCAGCACTTTGTCGCGCGTTACTTGTAATTTCAGATTAGAAAGGTCTAGTTTGTTGTTTAGTTCTCTTGGGCAGTCAGCAAAGCTTTGAGGCTTCTTTAAACCGTAATTGAATTTTTGTTGTTCCTCTAGCGGCTTGGCTTTTTTATTTTTTTTTTTAGATATCAGTTCTAGCGTATCGTGTGGAAAGAAAGCATTAGACCGTGTTAACGGATGGTCTCCTATTACTTCTCCAAAAACTTGCGTTGCCCATATTAGTTCTTTATCTAAATCAACTTTTATAGAAACCGCCGTTACCGAAAACTCTTTAGTTATGATGTTAGCATAATGAGGTTTAGAATATCTCCAATTATTTGCCAAAACTTCTGCTAAATCGTTGTAGGTTCTAATGTTTACTACATCCTTTTGATAGTCAACCTTAATAAGTGAATTGATAGGAATGTATTGAATATTCTCACCCGCCATCACGTGGTTAATCTCAAAATACTCAAACCTACGTTGAGGATCGTGTTTAGCACCTCTAGCCTGAAAATGTGTAAGCCTATTGCGCTGTTGCATAAAGTAAGTATGGTCTTCGGCAGGCAAGTAAAGCATTGAGTCAAGCCTAAGTGGGGCTATATTTTTTTCTTGCCTGAATTGATTTACTTTTTCTTTTACCAGGTATTCTACAAACTTTATGTTCAGTTTGTCGTATTGCACAATATCATCGGCACTTTGAGAAATAGCCGAAAGCTGAATAACGAAAAATAATATGAATAAAAGGTACTTCACCGTTGCAAATAAATAAGCAATAACCAGACCTAAGCTTTGTATGACAATAAATATTCAAAACTCAATCGTTCAAAAGGTTTTCTTTGCAACTATGACTCTAGTGAGAGTAAATATTGCAGTGGTGTTTGTTTTGCTGTTTCAGCTGAACGTATTAGCACAAGTGGACAAGCTGAAACAAAGTTCAGAAAATGATCAGTTTGTAAACAGAAACGATACTATTGTGTTGGATGCGTTACAATCTGGATTTGAGTTGTACTCCCAAGGAAAAAGTAGTGCCGCATTCAATTTTACTAGTAGTATTTTACCCTACTTAGAAGAAGGTAAAAGTTCTATTGGTGTTGCTGCTAGGGCATATAACTACTTGGGGAATTTTGCAATAGAAAGTGGCTACTACAATGAAGCTGTTCCACTTCTAGAAAAATCAATAAATAACTTGGCATAGTCTAAAAGAAGAGCTGAAGGCAGCTCAAGTAAAGAGTAATATGGGGGTGCTTTTTGAGCATTTGGGAAAACCCAAACTCAGTATTGAATACCTAACACAAGCACTACAGACTTTTATTGAGTTTAAAGATTCAGTTAAAATGGCTAAAGCATTCACTAATTTGGGAAATAGCTATTTAGACATAAACGATTTGCACTCGGCGCAATCTTATTATCGAAAGGCCTTGGTTATTGACAGCCTCTACCAAGATACGATTAGCCTCATTACAGATTACAACAATTTAGGATACCTCTACACTCGGTTTAATCAGCACAAATTAGCAAAAGCTTTCTTTACCAAGTCTTTTCAACTCATTGGCGAGGAGGGTAATTTGTATGACTTGTGTGTTGCTAATTTTAACCTTGGGCTATGCGAATTGGAATTAGAAAACAAGTCTGTTGCTGAGAAATTGTTGCTTAAATCGTACAATCTTGCCACCAAAATTAACTCCATTGATTATTTATCAAAATCGGCAGAAAAACTGAGTGAGTATTATGAAAAGGAAGGTCGTAAACAACTTGCATTAAACTACTTAAGAGAATACCAAACTTGGCTCGATAGCGCAGAAAAACTTCAAGCCAAAGCCTTGGAAATTGCAAAAGAAAA
>CBFICO010000143.1:0-3843 GCA_965661115.1 Salibacteraceae bacterium | reverse complement strand
ACTCATCATGTAAGAGTTTCCAGTTTTAAGGGTCATTTAAACTTATTCATGATTCATGGTAAAGATGATCTAAAAAACTGCATCAAACCGGTCACTTCCGGTATAGCGCTATATCAATACAACATTAACGACAACAAATGGACAAATATTAAATATTGGCAAATAGGTGAAGGTAAAGGGATGGAAGGAAGCTCGATAAATGTGAATGATATATATAATAACATGATTGTGGACTACCGCTTTGGTGAAAAAAAAGGCTGTTTAGTAATAAATGAAACAGGAAGTTTAATTGGAGATATTGCTGCTTTGGCTAACAAATACTCTGAGTTACGACCGAATGCTCCTATTGAAAACTTTAAAAACCAAGCTTTAAAAAATGGATTTCAACGACTTCAACAGTTGAATGATTTTAAAGGAACATTTCTGTTCTTTAATTTTCAAGATGAAAATAAAACCTTACTTTTCTTTCAGGATTACGCCAAAAACTTCAAGGACCGAATTCTATTTGTCAAATAAAAAAATCAGGTAACAACTCATTACCTTCAACTTCGTTATAGTGCTTGAAGTCAGAAACTCCTGCTTCTTTCAAGATCTCTTCATCTATGAAATAATTACCGGTTGTTTCTGCGCTTGGTTTGGATAAAATTTCAAAAGCTGCGTCGGCTACTATTTCTGGTTTTCTGGAGCGTTTTACCACTTCTTCTCCACCTAATAAATTGCGCACCGCAGCCGTGGCAATTACAGTTTTTGGCCATAAAGCATTTACACCAATCTTTAATGGTTTAAGTTCTTCTGCCAACCCCAAAACACACAAACTCATACCATATTTAGCAATAGAATAACCCAAGTGCGGCCCAAACCAATGCGGTTCAAAATTTAAGGGTGGACTAAGATTGAGTATATGAGGGTTTTCTGCATTTTTTAAAAAGGGAATAGCCAATTTGCTGGTCATGTAGGTGCCTCTCACGTTTACCTGGTGTATCAAATCAAAACGTTTCATTTCTAAATGTTGAGTGTCGCTTAAGTTAATGGCGCTGGCATTATTAATTAGAATATCGATACCACCAAAATGATTGGCAGCTTTCTCAAGTGCAGATTTTACTTGCTCTTCATGGCGCACGTCCATTGCAATAGCCAGTCCCTCGCCTCCCGCATCTTTCATTTCATAAGCACTTGAAAAAATGGTTCCTTCTAACTTAGGGTGTGGATCTGTTGATTTTCCTGTTACCACAATATTAGCCCCTGCTTGAGCTAGCTTTAATCCTATTGCTTTCCCTATTCCTCTTGAAGCTCCGGTAATGAATACTGTTTTGTTTTTGAACATATGTTTTGTCTTTTCTGGCTTAAAGGTAGATATTTCTCCTCCCTGCTTTTTAAATTGTTAGCACAATGCCACTTCGAGTGATCAAACCCAAAAAGTTTGAGTATATCGAGAAGTGTTGTTTTGCATCACTACAAGCGAATAAAATCAGATTCTGAATCAAGTTCAGAATAACGGTAAAGCGTTCATTAAAAAAGGGCCTTACGGCCCTTTTCAATTCTATATCAATAATCTTAATTATCTCTTTTTCTTTCGTGCTCTTTTAATTTGATTTTTCGCATACGAATATTCTTCGGGGTTACCTCAACGTACTCGTCTTTTTGGATGTACTCTAAAGATTCTTCTAACGAAAAGATAATAGGAGGCGCCAGCTTCACTTTATCATCAGAACTCTGCGTACGCATGTTCGTAAGCTTTTTGGTTTTAGTAACATTAATGGTAAGGTCGTTACTTCTGATGTGCTCTCCTAAAATTTGACCTTCGTAAATCTCTGTACCCGGTGCAACATAAAACTTACCTCTATCTTGCAATTTATCTAACGCAAAAGGAATTGCCGTTCCAGTTTCTAAAGCGATTAGTGTACCGTTTTTACGCGTTGGAATATCGCCTTTCCATGGTTCGTATCCTTGGAAACGGTGAGCCATAATAGCCTCACCAGCCGATACGTTCAAGATGCTTGTTCTTAAACCAATTATTCCTCTTGAAGGAATGTTGAACTCCAAATGGACTAAATCGCCTTTAGGTTCCATGATTACCATTTCACCTTTACGCTGATTCACCAACTCGATTACTTTTCCTGAACTTTCTTCTGGAACATCAATCGTAAGCAATTCAATTGGCTCCGACTTTACTCCGTCTATTTCTTTTATAATTACTTGAGGCTGACCCACTTGAAGTTCATAGCCTTCACGACGCATAGTCTCAATCAATACACTCAAGTGCATAATTCCACGTCCGAAAACCATAAACTGATCTGGAGAAGCGGTATCTTCAACTTTCAACGCCAAGTTTTTCTCCATCTCTTTTACCAAGCGCTCACGAATGTGTCTGGAAGTAACAAAATCACCTTCTTTACCAAAGAAAGGAGAGTTGTTGATGGTGAACATCATACTCATGGTTGGCTCGTCAATGTTGATAGGTTTCATTCCTTCAGGAGTTTCAAAATCGGCAAGCGTATCACCGATCTCAAATTCTGCAATTCCGGTAAGAGCGCACAAGTCACCAGCTTTAACCTCGGTAACTTTTTGTCTGCCCAATCCATCAAAAGTGAACACCTCTTTGGTTCTTGACTTAACGATAGAACCATCGCGCTTTACAATGCTCACTGGCATATTTTCTTTCATCACTCCACGAGATACTCTACCAATAGCAATTCTTCCTACATAAGAAGAGTAATCGATAGTTGTAATCTGCATTTGAAGAGTTCCTTCAGCGATTTCTGGTACTGGAACCTTATCCAATATCATATCTAATAGAGGCTCAATATTTTCCGTGCGATTGTTTGGATCGTCGCTCATCCATTCATCTTTAGCCGAGCCATAAACCGCTGGAAAGTCCAACTGCTCCTCGTCGGCATCAAGGTTGAACATGAGATCAAATACCATTTCGTGCACCTCTTCTGGTCTACAATTTGGCTTATCTACTTTGTTTACCACCACAATTGGTTTAAGACCTAATTCTAGCGATTTTGACAGTACGTAACGAGTTTGTGGCATTGGTCCTTCAAAAGCATCAACCAACAACAACACGCCATCCGCCATATTCAACACACGCTCAACCTCACCACCAAAATCGGCGTGACCTGGAGTATCGATAATATTGATTTTAGTACCCTTGTAGGTTACCGAAACGTTTTTGGAGAAAATGGTAATTCCACGCTCTCTTTCCTGGTCGTTGTTATCTAAAATTAAATCACCTGTTTCCTGATTCTCTCTAAAGAGCTCACAGTGGTGAAGGATTTTATCCACTAAAGTTGTTTTTCCGTGGTCAACGTGGGCAATAATTGCCACATTTCTAATTGCTTGCATGCTTTCTAAAATTGGCTGCAAAAGTACCTTATTCTTCTGCTCTGATGCTAAAAAGAAAAAATTTAAATCGCGGAACTAAATTCTTAGAATACTTGTCTTATTACAAAAATGAATATGGAAAGAGATAACGTGCTTTTAGGATTACGACCAAAAATTGAATATCGCAATGAAAACCTGAAGGAGATTGAAGCATTTCAACACAAAACCCTAAGACCGATTCTAAAATTTCAGAATCAGTTAATACTCATGTATTTCAAAAACTATATACAGAAAAGAGAGCCCCTTTTTAAGGCTTATACTGGCACAGAGCAGAAAAAGGTAATTCGCAAAAGCATAAAAATTGACAATAGATTAAAGAACAATATCATTCCGTCAATTATTGCTTTGTTTACCGCCGAAGAGTTTGAGTTTTTCTTGAATAACTCAAAGGAAATCTCAAAACGAATTGTTAGCATGATAGCACAGCGGGTTGAGGATCAGGTAGTGAGGTTGTAT
>CBFICO010000142.1:0-3997 GCA_965661115.1 Salibacteraceae bacterium | reverse complement strand
GAGAGGAACAAAGATGGTAGTATTTCTAGGGATAAGAAGGGTCTTCGGAAATATAAAATATTAGAGGGAGAGGGGAGTTTGAACAACCCTCTCACCCACCAGAAATTATTCGACGGTTACAGATTTTGCCAAGTTTCTTGGCTGATCAACATTACAACCCCTCATTACAACCCCTCATTACCGCAATGTGGTACGAAAGCAATTGCAGTGGGATTACTGATAAAAATGGAACCAGCGCTTCTTCAATTTCAGGGATTTCAATGGTGTAATCAGCCATTTCTTTCAGTTCTTCGTCGCCTTCTGTTGTAATGGCAATTACTACACCTTTTCTGGCTTTTACTTCTTGAATATTGCTTACCACTTTTTCGTAAGAAGGGCCTTTAGTAGCAATAACAACTACTGGCATTTCTTCGTCGATAAGTGCAATAGGACCGTGCTTCATTTCTGCTGCAGGGTAACCTTCTGCGTGTATGTACGAAATCTCTTTTAGTTTAAGTGCACCTTCTAATGCTACAGGAAATGAATAGCCTCTACCCAAGTATAGGAAGTTAGAAGCGTCTTTAAATCGCTCAGAGATTTCTTTGATAGAAGGTTCAGCTTGTAAGCAACGCTCTACCAATTTTGGAATAGAGTTTACTTCATTCAATAAAGTTCTATATCTCGATTTTGGAATAGTACCTTTTTTGTGACCGATAGATAAAGCCATTAAAGTAAGCACGGTAATTTGCGCCGTGAATGCCTTTGTACTTGCAACGCCAATTTCTGGCCCAGCATGGGTATAAGATCCTGCGTGAGTAGCTCTTGAAATAGAAGAACCAACTACATTACAAACTCCAAAAACAGTTGCTCCTTTAGATTTTGCTAATTCAATAGCCGCCAAGGTATCCGCGGTTTCGCCAGATTGTGAAATGGCTATAACTACATCGTTTTCGTATATAACTGGATTTCTGTATCTAAACTCACTCGCGTACTCAACTTCAACTGGAATACGAGCGAAATCTTCGAATAAATACTCTCCAACTAAACCAGCGTGCCAACTAGTTCCACAAGCCACAATAATGATACGGTTAGCATTGATCAAAGTCTGTTCGTAATCGTGAATTCCTCCAAGATTTACAACGCCTTTGCTTACTTTAAGTCGGCCTCGCATACTATCTTGAATAGAATTTGGCTGCTCGTAAATCTCTTTGAGCATAAAGTGATCGTACCCGCCTTTTTCAATCGCTTCTAATTGAAGCTCAAGCTCTTGTATGTACGGAGTTTTCTCTTTGTTTTGAAGTGTAAAAAGATGAATGTCCTTTCCTGGTTCTAATATGGCAATCTCCTCGTCATCGAGGTAAAGCACATTTTTGGTGTATTCAACAATAGGAGAAGCATCAGATGCTACGAAATATTCATTCTCGCCAATTCCTACAACTAGTGGACTACTTTTTCTGGCTGCATATAATTTAGTTGGGTCATTTTTATCAATAATGGCAATTGCGTAGGCTCCAATTACATGGTTCAGGGCTTTACGCATTGCAGCTCCCAACGATACGTTTTCGTTTAGTTGAATATCCTCAATAAGGTTCAATAAAACCTCTGTGTCGGTTTCACTTTGAAAGGTATATCCACGTTTTTCTAATTCAGATTTTATAGAAGCATAGTTTTCAATGATTCCGTTGTGAATCATTACTAAATTACCGCTGTTAGATAAATGTGGGTGAGAGTTCACATCGTTTGGTTCGCCATGAGTTGCCCAACGAGTGTGTCCAATACCTAGAACACCGTTTCGGTTTTTACCTTCAGAAAAATCTTCAAGTTTTGAAACCTTTCCTTGCTTTTTGTAAAGATTGATTTCTACTGAATCAAACAATGCAACCCCAGCGCTATCGTACCCGCGATACTCTAAGCGTTGTAAACCTTTAATAATAATTGGATATGCTTCTTTGTTGCCTATATAGCCTACTATTCCACACATAATTTATCTAGTTTCTGAACTTATTGGTGTATAAGATATTTCTAATTTAATAGGTTTTGTTGGGTTTCCAGGACCGTAAATTACCGATCTTGCTCCAACTCCTCCTAACTCCCTCAAAAGTAATCCGTTATTTTCAATTCTACCATCCAATACTCCTTGAATATATCTTGTAATTCCCAAGGTATAATCACCATTTGAATTTATTGCTCCACCATAATGTACCTCTCCTTTGTCAGGAAGTTCATATAAAGTTTTTCCATCAACAGATTGACCAAACATAAAGGTGTTCAGTATAGCTGGGTATTCATTACTACTAAGGTCAGCGCTGTACGTGAGTTTCGCGTAATTTACCAGTATAGGTCCATCTTTTATTAGACTCATTATGCTTGGTGTTTCAATTTGCACAGCTGTACCCCCAAAGCTCTGTAGATACACAAATTGAGCATTGCTAGATGTCTGGTTTAATGCATTGCCAACATCGCTACCCGAGTAGGTAGTGTTAGATGTATTAAATGAAACACTTTTGTCGTTTATTAGGTACGCTAATTCATTTTTGCTTCCGTCGGGATTTGTGTAATACACTACAAATCGACTGTAAACATCGGGTAAATTGAAGTAAAGAATAGCACCTTGTCCGCTTGCTTGATTCGGGTTGCTAGCT
This sequence comes from Salibacteraceae bacterium, assembly GCA_965661115.1. Taxonomy (GTDB): domain Bacteria; phylum Bacteroidota; class Bacteroidia; order Flavobacteriales_G; family Salibacteraceae; genus UBA6770. The sequence continues at coordinate 1,376 of CBFICO010000142.1, read as the reverse complement.
TTTATCATAATACCTTTTAAGAAATTAGTAAAAGCTGAATTACTTAAATAGTTACTCTGATCTGTTGTAAATAGTTTTTGGGCAAAATTGGTGTCTATTGGGATTCTTATAGAGGGTGTTTCCAAGCTTCCATCGCTGGTAATAGGAGCGGTAGGTGTTTGGTCGAAGTTTTCTAATTTTCCTATCGGGTTACTGGCAATACTTACTTTTTTACTGCTGTAATAAAATACATCGCTTGCTAAGTTTTCAGTAATCTCATAAACTTCAAAAGTCTGTTTATCAGCGTTACCGTAGCGACCTTCGTACACTAAATTCAAAACAGCAGAATCGATTCGAACTCCTGCAAGATTTGAAAGAATTATGTTTTCTGAAGATAAACGAAGCTGTGTTACGGTTGCTGCTTCTACTTTACCAAAAACGGGATCTACATAACTACCTACCGTGCTTAGTGCATTGGCATCAGTTCTTACAGAATCAACTCTTTTTGTAGTGCAGTTTAACGTAAACGTATCTGTGGTGAATAACCCAAGAAGGTTTTCATTTGGCTGAGCTTCTAAGCCAGTTGGTGTATTGTTCAACTCTTCTTTCTTACAAGAAAAAAAGGCTAAAAAAAATACGACCCCAACAAGTTGAGGTCGCAAAATTTGTTTTCTGAAAAAGCTTAGCATGTTAATCAGCAAGTGCGTTTTCTAAGCTTTTTACTTCTTCGTAAAACTCATCGTAAGCGTCGATGTAATCTTCCATAGTCCCGTCTAAAACTGGTTTGTCTAAACCTTTAACGTAATCGATTACATTTTGGCTAGCGCTATCCTCCGCAATAATTACTGCGTCTGCACAGCTAGCTCCGAACATGTTTAAGTTGTCATAGCTTGGATCTTTAATTGCCTCATAGTCAGCAGTATCAATATTTTCATATTGCAACTTGTCAAGTAATTTGCTGCTCACAGGTTGTTTTAATTCGTCAGCATAAACCGAATAAACCAATTTAGAATTAGCAAACATTGGCTCATTGTTATACACCTTTTTGATGAAAAGCGGCAACAAAGAACTCATCCAACCGTGACAGTGGATAATATCTGGAGCCCAGCCTAGTTTTTTAACGGTTTCAATTACTCCTTTACAGAAGAATATCATTCGTTCGTCGTTATCTTCATGAGCATTTCCGTCTATATCAGCTAAAGCCGATTTTCTTTTAAAGTACTCTTCATTATCAATAAAATATACCTGCATTTTAGCGGGTTGTATAGAAGCCACTTTTATAATTAGAGGGTGGTCGTGATCGTCCACCACTAAGTTCATTCCCGAAAGACGAATCACCTCGTGTAATTGGTGTCTTCTTTCATTAATGTTTCCAAATCGCGGCATGAAGTTTCTGA
>CBFICO010000141.1:0-4226 GCA_965661115.1 Salibacteraceae bacterium | reverse complement strand
TACACGTAGATGCTTCAAAACCAAAGATTGGTTATCAGACAGATACAGTAAAACTGAGTCTTAAGAGTGTTGATTCCTCCTACTTTTATTTTTATCAAATCATTCAACCGCCTGCTCCAATTCGCTACGAGTACAAAGACTTTGATGGTTGTGTTGAGGAAACTACAGTGAACCTTATTATCCATCAACTTAACCCAATTTTCCGAACTGAAGATTCTACGGTGTGCGTGGGCGACTCTATTTGGTTTCAAGACACGTCACAATTATCAGTTCCGAATTACACTTGGTATTTTGGTACAGGAGATTCAAGCAATCTTTCGTCACCAACCTATGCATACAACCAAAGAGGAGTATTTAACGCTAAGTACGTTACAAAAAATGCGCATTGTGAGGATAGTTTGATTATACCCATTACTGTGCAAGGAGTTGATTCACTTAAATTTTATGCATCGCTCCGAGATACTTCTTGTTATCCAGCAACCACTTTGTTTTTTGACCAGAGTGTGGGAGATAGCATAACCTGGCGCTATTGGGATTTTGGAGACGGAAGAACTCCAATTCGCTCACCTCTAAAAGATTCACTTACAAAAACTTATACCGACCCTGGAGAGTTTGCTGTAAAGCTTATAGTTGAAACATCGTACGGTTGTCAAGACTCCATTACTTACGATAAGTACATCAGCGTAAAGGGGCCATTTGCTCGATTTAGTATAAGCGATGACTCTATTTGTTTGTTCGAAGAAGTCACCTATCAATTAGACACTACTAATGAGTTTACGTACAACCTTGAGTGGGATTTTAGTGACGGCTTTGTGGATACCACTGACACGTTAGTCAAACAGATTAATCATCGCTACAATGAAGTTGGTATTCTATCTCCGGTATTGGTGTACAGAGACAGTTCGCGAACTTGTGAAAGAGCCTTTACCGATACCATTGTAATTGAACAAGTTATTGCGGATTTCGAATTAAGCGATACGGCTGGCTGTAAACCGTTTAAGGTAGATTTTACGGATAAATCAACCTTAGGAGATCAATGGAGCTGGAAGTTTGGAGACAACAACACTGGTAGTCAATCAAACCCAAGTAATACCTACCTACAAGAAGGAAAGTTTACAGTTGAATTGATATATAGTAACAAGCGAAACTCGTGTTTAGATACTGCAATAAAAACCCTAACGGTTCTTCCACGACCCACAGTGAGAGCGGTTTCGGATACTATTATTTGCTTAGGAGATAGCATTCATCTAGATGCAAATGGGGCTGTGATTTATCGTTGGAGTCCGACAACCTACATGAGTAACCGTAATATTAAAAACCCAAAAGTGGCGCCTATTTTAACTCAACAATATGTGGTGGAGGGCAGTGATTCTAACAACTGTAGCGCAACAGATTCAGTATTGGTTAAGGTGCAGCAAATTCCAGAAATTACTATGCCGAACGATACAACCATAATTATTGGAGAGCAATTCACAAAAGCACCAGTTGTATTGTTTGGAGCGAGCTACCGATGGGAGCCGTTAAGTGGAATTGATTGTGATACTTGTATCAAGCCAATATTTGACCCAGTAAAGTCAACTACTTACACATTATTTATTAAAGATTCAACGGGTTGTTTTGAAACTAGCCGTTCGTTTTTTGTAAACGTGGACGAAAAATACTCGGTTGATGTTCCCGAAGGATTTACACCAAATGGTGATGGTTCAAACGATCTAATTTTTCCAGCTGGTTGGGGCTTGGACGGTATCTTGGAATTCAAGGTGTTTAATCGATGGGGCGAAATAGTTTTTGAATCTACTCCACAGCAGTTAGGTTGGGATGGTTATTACAAAGGTGAGCTCCAAAATCAAGACACTTATCTCTGGTTTGTAAAGGCTACTACCGTTTCAGGTGAAGAGATTACCAAAGAAGGATTTTTTACGCTGTTTAGATAAGAATTTTCCTGTTTTAAATATCTGTTAATTCTCATGTAAAAAACTCTTAAGAATGGTTTTTTGCGTGTTTACATAGGTTTTTTAGTCGGTAATTTTGGTCAAAATTGACACGATGCCGTTAGACTATTTAAAACAAATAAAAACCGTTGATACCATTGACTATCAAGAGTTTCAGCAGAAGTATTTTATACCTCAGATTCCAGTAAAAATCAAGAATTTACTATCAGATGCTCCCGCAAATGGTAAATGGACTCCAAGCTATTTATCAGATCGCATTGGTAATATAGAAGTAGGTGTGTTTAATAACAACCCGAATTTGTTGGATAGATCCCAAAAATCAGCTCCACAAAAAATGAAATTTTCGGATTATGTTGATTTAATTTCTGCTGGTCCTACTGATGCTCGACTTCATTTATTCAACATGTTCAAGCATCTTCCAGAGTTGAAAAATGACTTTGAATTTCCACATGTTGCCGATAACATTTTAAAGGCTTTGCCTTTTGCTTTTATTGGAGGTGAGGGGAGTGGAGCTCGATTACATCGCGATATGGATAACGCAAACGTGTTTTTAACTGAGTTTTATGGACGAAAGAAAGTAGTGCTTTTCGGTCCAGAATACGATAAGCTCCTGTATAAATATCCGTTTACAACACACAGTGCGGTTGATGTTAGTAACCCAGATTATGAAAAATTTCCTGGGTTACATTTTGTGAAAGGGCAGCAAACAATTTTGGAAAAAGGCGAAACCCTATTTATGCCTGCAAAATATTGGCACCATATTGAATATTTATCTGTTGGAATTGGTATGTCGTTTAGAAGTTTAGGTTCTATTGCAAATACTGCCGAAGGTGTATTTCAAATATCAGTTGTTTCTACAATTGACGATGCTGCAAGATTAGTTTTAGGTGATTCTTGGCATCATTTTAAATCAGAAATAGCTCAAAGTAGGGCTGAAAAAATGATTAGTCAATTTCACGAGCTTACCCTTGGTTGAGTGACTTCGTAAATTATAGAGTACTGCTCATAAGATAGCTCTGCATAAGTAACTATTCAATTCCTATCTTGTAAGATTAATTATGGCTGGGTCGAGGTTACTGAAATATAATTTGGGTTTATCCCTTTTTTTTGTGGTGGCTATTTACCTCCCAACTATTGCACAACTTAAAGCAGATTTTGAGGCAGATACGCTTCATTTTTGTCCTCCTTACACCGTAAAATTTAACGACCTCTCAACCGGAGGCAGAATTATTAGTCGCCGCTGGGATTTTGGTCAAGGAGGTTCATCAAACAACAACGATCCTTTTCCTTCTGCAAGTTATATACAATCAGGTAGCTATACGGTAAAACTGGTAGTAAGCGATGGTAGTCAAACAGATTCAATAACTAAAACTAGTTTTATAAAAGTTCATAGCATTCCAATTGCAGCATTTACAACCAATGCTACTCCAAGAGGCTGTAAGCCGCTAGATCTGACGTTTGTAGATAACAGTATTGTAGGCGATGCACCCATTAGCAAATATGATTGGAATTTGGGTAATGGAAACAGAGCGAATAGTTCAAATCCACGTTATCGTTATCAAAACGATGGTAAGTACACGGTAGTACTTACCGTAACTGACACCAATGACTGTTACTCCAGCACCAAAAAGCTAGCATATGTTGATGTGCTTCCAGGACCAAAAGTGAAGTTCTCTACAAGCAATCCGCCCAGTAATTGTCTAGGTCCATACAAAGTAAATTTCGTAAACCTTACAACTGGAATGCAGCCGATTACTTATTCCTGGAATTTAGGTAACGGTTCTTCTAGTGGAGCCGTTTCTCCAAGCGGAACGTACAATTCTGGAGTTTATAATGTTACGTTAATAGCTACCGATTCAGCTGGTTGTAAAGACACGCTGGTACGTCCGAGGTATGTTACCGTTGGGAATGCAAAAGCAGATTTTTCGTTCTCGGCAGATACATTTTGTTTAACAGATACCAACACGATAAAATTCACCAACCTTTCTGTAGGAGGTAATATTTACAATTGGGATTTTGGTGACGGAACTACATCCAAATTAAAGGATCCAGAACATCGATTCTCGAGTACAGGGACATATCAAGTTAAATTACACATAAGCAGCGGACCGGGTTGTGTGGATCAAATCACGAAATCAATCCACGTCATCCAGCCAAAAATTGATTTCTCTTCGGATATAAATTACTGGTGTGACGATACCATAATTACCCTTACTCCAAAATCTACCTACCAACATGCAGCAACAAGGTTGTGGTGGTTAGAGTTTGATGATT
>CBFICO010000140.1:0-4361 GCA_965661115.1 Salibacteraceae bacterium | reverse complement strand
ATAACATATATTTTCACAGGGGTAAACGGTTGTACAAACTCGGCAGTGGATAGTATACGAGTGGATTCAGTAACATTAACTAGCTTTACTTTACCTGATTCTATTTGTGCAGGAAGCTCTCCACTTGCACTAAACGGAGCGCCGTTAAATGGGACTTATAAATTGAATGGAAGTAGTTATACTGGATCTACTTATATTCCTAGTGTCAGCAGCAAAATAGATTCTGTTACCTACATCTTTACTAACGCATTTGGTTGTGTTGATTCAACTTTGGAGGCCGTTCGGGTTGATTCAATCACATCAGTATCCTTGGCCTCATTTAATCCAATTTGTATGGACGATACCATTACACTTACTGGAGGATTGCCACTAGGAGGAGTATACTCTGGGGTAGGTGTTGTTGGAAATTTATACTCACGAGATACTAATGGATTATGGCCAATTACCTACACATTCACCAACCAATTTGGCTGTGTAGATTCCGTTGACTCAAATATTTTAGTAAAAGCTAAACCTCGCATTTCTATTAATAGTAACATGGTTCTATGTGCCAATACACCAGACTTTGAACTTCAAATAGCAAGTCCTGCTGGAGGAAAATATTTTGGAACTGGAATAGTAAACGACAGCATTTTCTCTGCTAGCTCTTCAGGTGTAGGTGCATTCAGTATCGATTACGTAGTTCGAGATACCAATGCATGTTTGGACTCAACTAGTTTTACGTTAACTGTAGATACTGTACCTAATGTATCGTTAGACACGTTCAGTTTTGTGTGTACTAACGCTTTGCCTTTTAACTTGTCAGGAGGCGCTCCTAATGGTGGGAAATACTTCGGTGTTGGAGTTGATACTGCCGGTAAGTTTGATCCTTCGATAGGATATGGTACCTATAATATCGGATATAGATTGGTTGATGCAAATGGATGTCAAGATTCAGTGATTAACTCAATAGAGGTAGATACGCTCATTAATGTGGTTTCTGCAAGTATGAATGATGTTTGCAAAAATGTCGGAGACCTTGTTCTGCCAACTGGCGTGCCTAGCATCGGAAAATTTGTTGGTCCTGGAGTAAAACCTGGAGGTATATTTAATCCAATTGATAATCCTGTTGGAGTAAATAGTTTGTATTACACAGCAGAAAACCGTTGTGGTACGGATTCATTAAAAGTTTCATTTAATGTTGATGCAGTTCCTCAGGCTCAGATAGCTTCGTTTGGTAAGATTTGTAATGTTTCTGAAGGAATTGAACTTACTCAAGGAACACCTAGAGGAGGAACTTATTTTGTAGATGGGGTTGAATCGAGCTTTCTGTCTGCAAAAGTTGGTAAAATGAACGTTGAGTATGTGGTCTCAATTCCAAATGGTTGTTCTGATACTGCTTCAAGGGTTGTTGAATATTATAAATCACCAATTGTGAACGTGGTAGGAGATAAAGCTGTTTGTGCAGGCGATTCTGCTAGGTTGCGTGTTCAAGAAGATATGGCAGTTTATATATGGAATGGCGATACAGCTTCTAAGGATTACATGTATCCTGCTGAAAAAATGATTTTAGGTCAGAATAAGGTTGAGCTAATGGTAGTTGATGCTCAAGGATGCTCAACCGAAACTGAGGTTCAAATTCAGTCGAATCTATGTGGTGTAATGGTTCAAATTGCTCCAAACCCAAATAACGGTCAATTTACAATTGTGGTTAACTCACCACTTGAAGGCGAAGTTGATATTGCAGTATGGAATTCAATGGGGCAGAGAATATCTGGATTTAATACCGTTTTAATTGCTGGTAAAAATGAATTCTTGTACGATTTGTTAGGTGCTGCACCGGGAAATTACTTGCTCGAGATTATAATGGGACAAGAAAGAGTAGTCGAAAAGTTCATTATAAAATAAAGGAGTTAAAACGGAGTTATACATTTGCGCCAAAGCAGTGTATTGAAGAAAAAAATCGTTTTTATGGGAGGGAAGCAAGTTGGATACACCAGCTTGCTTTTTTTGTTGGAGAACACATCAGAACTGAATATTGAAGTTGTAGCGGTTTTTGAAAACTCCGTTTCTCCTTTGGCAACGAAAGAAAACAGCACAGCTTTTTTAGCAAAAAAGCACAACATTCCGCTTTACAGAGCAAAAGAAAAACTGCTTGATATTCCAGAAATTGACTTTATACTTTCTATTCAATACGGACAAATATTAGCGCAACAAGAAATTGAAAAGGCTAAAATTATGGCTGTAAATCTGCACATGGCACCATTACCAGATTATAGAGGTTGTAATCAATTTTCGTTTTCTATAATAGAAGAGGCCAAGGAGTTTGGAACTACCTTGCATCAGTTAGAGCCTAAAACCGATGCTGGTGCAATAATTTTTGAAAAACGTTTTAATATCCTACCTAACGAGTTTGTTACGAATTTGTACGATAGAACCGTTGAAGCTTCCATCCAACTGTTCAAAGAAAAAATTAAAGACATTTTAGAAGGTAACTTTAAATTGGTAAAACAAGAGAGTTTGTTAAATGAGAGAAGCTGTAGTTTTCATTTCCGAAATGAGATCAACAATTTAAAGAAGATTGACGCTAGCTGGCCTTCAGAAAAACAAAAACGATATTTTAGAGCCACCTATTTCCCTGGATTTGAGCCGCCTGTTTTGATAGATGGGAATTCAGAAAGACCAATAAGTTTAGAATGGTACAACAAGCTTCCATGAAAAAAATTATTTGTACAGTCACTACCGATTTAGTGTTTGATCAGCGCATGCGTCGAATCTGCACGAGTTTATCTGATGGTGGTTATGAAGTTTTATTGGTAGGCAGGAAGAAAAAGAAATCACCGCCACTACTAAATGAAAAGTATCAACAACACCGAATTTCGTGTTGGTTTGAAAAAGGCCCACTCTTTTATATAGAGTACAATCTAAGGTTATTGTTCTTTTTATTGGGCGAAAAAGCGGATGCGATTAGCTCCATTGATTTAGATACCATTTTAGCAGGACGACTAGCGAGCTTTTTAAAAGGAGTAAAACAAACCTACGATGCGCACGAGTACTTTACCGAAATGGAGGAGCTTGCAGATAGGAAATTAGTAAAATCTGCCTGGAAATTAATTGAGAGAATTACCGTACCATTTATTAAATACGGTTACACTGTAAGCGAAGGCTATGCACAACTGTTTAAGCAGAAATATGGTGTGGATTACAGCATTGTGCGCAACGCTACTCTCTTAGCGGATTATCAGCCTTCACCTGCTTCTGAGAACATTATTCTCTATCAAGGAGCAGTAAATTACGGACGTGGATTGTTACCGTTGGTTGAAGCAATGCACAAAGTGGATGGCACATTACTGATTTGTGGTGATGGAGATTTATTCGATACCGTGGCGGAGAAGATCGATAAAGAGCATTTAGAGAAAAAGGTTAAACTTCTAGGCTACATTCAACCGGCACAGCTCAAAGAATATACTAGAACGGCAAAAATTGGCATTACTCTATTTGAGGCAAAGGGACTAAGCAATAAGTACTCAATGGCAAACCGCTTCTTCGATTACATGCACGCGGGTGTTCCTCAGCTTGCCATGAACTACCCTGAATATCAAAGTTTTAATAAAAAGTACGAGGTAGCCAAACTCCTCGACGATTTAGATGAGTTCACTATTGCATCGGCATTAAACCACCTGCTAAAAGACGGTAAGCATTACGACTTTATTCGGTCACAAGCATTGGAAGCTAGAAAAGAGTTTAATTGGCAAAACGAGGAAGCACGCTTATTTGGTGTTTATCGGGATTTGTTTAAAGCATCGTAGTTTTTTACAAAATAATAAAGCTTCCAAAAGTCAAAGTAGCGTATTTTTGGTTGTTTGCTTTTTAGGTTTCTTTCAAACAAGGGAAGAAGTAGAGAGATAATATTAAGCGTAATACCCAACAGATCCCATGTTTTTAATTGCTCGAAAACATTTATTAGCCGAATTTCCTTACCACAGATGCTTTTAGCATAAAGTTTAGCCAGGTTTTCGGTACCGGTTTTAGATTTTTCTAGAAAGGTTTCGGCGGTATCTAAACCCAAATGTTCCAAGGGGTTATCAATGTGTGAAATGGGGGTTTTTAGATTTAGTAGCTTAAGTCCTAATAAGGTGTCTTCGTGTCCGTAGCCTGTAATGTCGTTATCTACAGGTAAGGATAGAAATAGCTTTTTTTGAATCAGTAAATTACTGGCCACAAAATGGCTGAACCGCATCCGATTGCGCTCGGATGCCGATTTCTTTTCTCGTTCAATGCCGTACTTCCAACGCAACATAAAATCTGTATTAGTTGGTGGAGTATTTGAGTATGTTATTCCACCTACAACTACCTTTTTCTCAATATGCCGCACAAATTTT
>CBFICO010000139.1:0-4461 GCA_965661115.1 Salibacteraceae bacterium | reverse complement strand
CCAAGTAAACACTATTCGCTTTGTAGCTCCTAACGACAAAAACTTGGACATAAACTTTACCGTTCCAACCAATCCAACTACTGAGGCTTACGTTGCTACGCGCCTCGAATTCGACAATTTTTTGTTTGAAGAAGTGAAAGCAAAAAAGACCATTGACATTTTTGAAAACCACACCGTAACTGAGGCCACAATTCACAACGATTTTATTTCTGTGACCACCGACAAAGGAGAGTTTCGAGGTAAAATTGGTCTAGGCGCTGGCGGGGCTCATTCCGTGCTCAATAAAAAATTATCTAACAATAAAATAGATCGAAAACATTACCTAGCTGGAGTGCGTCAATATTACGAGGGCGTTGATAATTTTGAAGAAAGCGACAACATTGAATTGCACTTTCAAAAAGATTTACTTCCAGGATATTTCTGGGTTTTCCCCTTACCAAATAACCGCTGGAACATAGGATTGGGTATTGCTTCAGACGAAGTAAGCAAAAACAAAGTCAACCTCAAAAAAGAGCTCCAAAACATAATTGACAACCACCCTATTGTAAAAGAGCGTTTTAAAAATGCAAAACCGCTTGAAACGGTAAAAGGGTTTGGGTTACCTATTGGATCAAGAAAAGTGCAATGCTCAGGCAACCGTTTTTTATTACTAGGTGACGCAGCTAGTTTAATTGACCCCTTCTCTGGTGAAGGAATTGCCAATGCCATCAGAAGCGGACGCGTTGCAGCAGATCACTTGAAAGAAGCGTTTAAAGCACAACATTTTGATGCCAAATTCAACAAAGCCTACGACAAGGAAATTTACCGTCGTATGTGGCCAGAATTGCGCTTAAGTGCTTCCATGAAAAAACTATTGCGTTTTCCTAAACTCTTTAATTTACTGGTAAACAAAGCCACAAAAAACCCAAGTCTGCACAAGCTATTAAACTCCATGATTTACGATGTCGGCTTGCGTGAGGAACTGAAGAAACCTTCTTTTTACGCTAAGTTATTTTTTAATTGGTGATTGTCTCGCGTTACTAATTATGCTTGGTAGAGCTCCCTGTAACAAGCTATAAGTAATCCACTCAACATTTCAATAGATTTCTAAGTATTCATCCCTCCTATTTTAAGTAGATTTACAAACTTGCCGTTCCAAAAAATAAAAGGCAACGCAGTTGTAAAAACTGCATCTTATTATTGTGATATCAATGCGTAAAAAACTCAGTATTCTCCTACTATTCTTTGTCACTTTTATTGCGGTGAAAGGCTTTGCGCATAATCATGATTATCAAGCGTTTGATTTTGTAAAAAACTTAGGTCAATGGCACTCGAACATTGAATACAAAGTGCAATTACCAGAAGGAGTAATCTACCTCGAGAAAAATCAAATTAAAATTCAATTAACCGATTACAGCGTTGTAACTCAAATCCATAATGGTGAGTTTAAAGGCAAAAGAGAAAATGCCACCATTAAAGAACACGTTTACACTGCTTCATTTATTGGAGCAAATTCATCACCCGAAATTGAATTACAAGACATTCAAGAGGTATATCATAACTACTATATCGGAAACGACAAAAGCAAATGGAAAAGCAACGTTCCTGTTGGACACGGCGTGCGCTACAAATCTCTTTACCAAGGGGTTGACCTGCTTATCTTCTCGCACAACGGCAGCATCAAATATGAGTTTCATTGCAAAAACTTAGCAGTAGCCAATCAAATTAAAATTAAATACGACGGTCAAAATGGAATTAAGATCAAGGAAGGCGAACTCGCAATCAAAACAAGTCTGGGAGAAGTAATTGAAGATGCTCCTATTGTTTTTCACTCTGCACCTTCTTGTAGCGATACGCTTGAGGCGAGCTACCAACTCACTAAAAACGAATTATCCTTTGACGTTCAGGTAAGTCAGGAGAATATTAATACGCCAATTATAATTGACCCAACGCTAATCTTCTCCACCTACTCTGGCTCAACCTTCACCAACTTTGGATTCACCGCAACCTACGATTCAGAAGGATTCTTGTATTCGGGGAGTTTAATTTTTGGTGCAGGTTACCCCGTTACTTTAGGTGCCTACCAGTCTAGTTTTCAAGGAGGTTCCGGAATTTATGGACCCAGATTACCCGGAACAGACATTGCCATTACTAAGTACGATACCACTGGGCGCAGAGCCATTTATTCCACTTATTTTGGAGGTAAACGTGGCGACGAAATGCCACACTCCTTGGTGGTTAACAGTCGTGATGAGCTGTATGTGTATGGAACAACGGGATCTACAGATTTCCCGGTTACAAACAGTGCTTATCAAGACACGCTAAACGCTCCGAACGCTGCAAACAGAGTAGATTTAGAAATGGCAGTGAGCTATACCTTGGGTTGCGATATGTTCATCTCGGCTTTTCAGCCCGATGGGAGAAGATTGGTGGCGAGTACCTATGTTGGAGGAAGCGATAATGACGGTATCAATAACCCAGCTCCGTACGGTACTGGAAACCCTAGAACGCTAAACTACAACTACGCCGATGCGGTGCGTGGAGAAATTGATATTGATCAAGAAGACAACGTGTATGTGGTTAGCTCAACGTTCTCCAGCGATTTTCCTATGAAGGGTTCTGCTGCGTTTTCAACCTACAGAGGTGGTCGCCAAGACGGAATAATTGTAAAGTTTAAACCCGCATTAGACACCCTAATCTGGAGTTCGTTTTACGGTGGTTTCTTTGCCGATGCCATTTATTCGTTGGCGTTTAGAAGCAACGGTAACATAACCATTGCGGGTGGTACAAATTCTTCTATTGGCTTGCCAACGGGCTCACTTACAGGATTTACTACTTTTCAGCAAGGACGCAGCGATGGGTTTGTAGCTGAAATCAGTAAAAATGGACAAACATTAGTTTCAGCTACCTATTTTGGCACCAATCAGTATGATCAAGTTTATTTTGTAGAACGCGATCGATTCGACAATGTGTATGTGTTTGGACAAACCGAAGACCCTAGCGGCAGGTTGATTATAAACGCTGGTTACTCCACCCTATCTGCTGGTCAGTTCGTTACTAAATTCACTCCTGCAATAGACTCCATCATTTGGTCAACCAAGTTCGGAACACCAAAAGGTTCGGCATTATTGGCAAGACCAAACATTTCACCTACCGCATTTTTAGTGGATTTGTGTAACTCTGTTTACTTATCGGGTTGGGGCGGCAGTACGAATCTTGGCCGTCAAAACAACGCCACAGGCGTTACTGGAATGGATACAACCCTTGATGCTTTTCAGCATACTACCGACGGTAGCGATTTGTATTTGTTGGTATTGGCGGACGATGCGAGTAGAAAAATTTATGGGTCTTTCTTTGGTGGAGCCTCCGCAAACGAACACGTTGATGGTGGAACATCTCGTTTTGACCGAAAAGGGAAAATATATCAAGCCGTATGCGCTGGTTGCCCGAGAGGTGCGGGTTCTGGATCGAGCGACTTTCCCACCTTACCAAACCCTGGGGCAGTATCAAACGCTAATGGTGCGCGATTTTGGAGTGGTACTGGTGGGTGTAATAACGCGGTGTTTAAAATGGACTTTTTGCTTCCTGCGGTAGTTGCCGATTTTCAAATTCCGAGAGAAATCTGTTCAAACGACAGCATTACGCTCCGAAACGTAACACTTGAACAAGGCGCAACTAAGTTTTTGTGGAAATTCGGAAACGGCGACTCTTCCACCCTAAAAACCCCAAAAGTGCTTTATGATTCAACAGGAACCTATGAGATTCAGCTCTTTGTGGTTGATTCCAACTCCTGTAATCTTACCGATACCATTTCTAAAACGGTAACGGTTGTAAAACCAAGAATTGACACACTTCCAAACGATAGCATTTGCATTGGCGATACCATTAAATTGGGAGTGCAGCAACCCCCAGAATACATCACATTTCGTTGGTTGCCGGGGAATTCGCTCGACGATTCCACGCTTATGCAACCCAATGCTAGTCCGCTTGCTCCAACACAATACAAGCTGCTTTTGGAGAACGGAATCTGTACCGATACTAACTTTTTATTTATTCAAGTAGATTCTTTAATTGACGCCAGATTCACGATCCCCGACTCTATTTGTTATCCAGACACCATAAATATTGCAAATAGCAGCGAAATTCTTTCGTTTACAGATATCCAATGGAAACTTTCGGGTAATGTTTCAGGTAATGCCATTGACACCGTTAAAAATCCGCTAATCGTGCTTAAAAAGGCTGGAACCTATCAACTTGAATTGATATTAACCGATTCTAATTCATGTAATCAATCTGATACCGCCATACGAACGATTGAAGCAAAAGGCGATACCACGTTTAATTTACCTACTGTATTGAGTTGTAACAATGCTCTTGAACCTATTGGGCTCGATAACAACCCTAATTTCACTTATCGTTGGCAATCGGCTTTTGCCAAAACGGATTCTAACATTTCAAATCCGCAAGCTCGTGTAATTATTG
>CBFICO010000138.1:0-4576 GCA_965661115.1 Salibacteraceae bacterium | reverse complement strand
CGTTTGGGTATTCGTTTAAACCGTAATATTCATCGAATCCAGTGCGCGCGGTGTACGATTCAAAACTCATTGTTCCATTTCGCCCACCGTGGAAAAAGCTGGTGGAATACCCCACTTTTTTTAGATAGCTTGCCAGGCTATTGATGGTGTTAGAGCTGTAAGTTCCTGTTATAATGGGGTGTTCGCTTAGCGTAGGAATTCCAGAATAAATACTAGGTATTCCTTCAATAGATTTTTTGCCATTTGCAAAGCACTGCTCAAAGCTGAGTGATTTTGATTTTAACTCATTAAAAAATGGAGTGAGGTATGCCTTGTTTTTATGGCGCACAAATAAGTTGGAAAAACTCTCTAGCGTTATTAAAACCACGTTGGTTTGCTTTTGCTGAATAGAATAAGAAAGTTCGGGTGAGATTACAGGATTAAATCGTTTATTGAGTTCATGTGCTTTAAAATACTCCGCGGGTTCTAGGGTAGATTTACCTAACGTTTTTGCAACTGTAAATGGCGTGTTTAAAACAATTGGAACATTGGTTGGGCTGGTATATTTGGTGGCGCTTATAATTTGCAAAGGAATCAACTGTGTGCCTCCTCTTGCCATTAAAACATACAGACTTAAAATCAAAATGGAAAAAAATAAGTTCGCCAACCGATTTCCCTTGCCAAAGTTTTCGATGTTCATAGCGCTGGTTGAAGCAAACAACTTATATGACCCATAAATCATAAGTGCTGCTAGAAAAAACACATACCAAAAATCTGTGGCTAACTGCGGTAGTAGTGACCAAATTTCGGCATTGCCCGTAAAGAATGACGACACATCACTGGTTGTTCTTTTAAGTGTAAATTCAAAGTATTTAAAGTCAATGGCAGAAAGTAAAATCGCTAGAAAAACACTGAAAAGCAAAAACCATTCTTGAAGCTTTTGAATCCACTTGGCATTCCACCAAATACCAATTAAACTCAATACATGAAAAGGGAGTCCCCAAAGTGCAATGGCAACCGCATCATAGCGTAAGCCAATAATGAAATCGCTGAGTGCTATACTCTCAAATTGATCGAGGTTAAACAGTACAAACAATATTCTGAGAGCGGTGTACAGTGTAAACAACAGCAGCACTCTTATTGAATATTGTATAACCCTTATGTCAACTGAAAACATGGCCAGCAAATGTAGCATATTGAATATGCCACACGTTCTGCTTTGCATTACAAGCTGAATAAATTGGTTAAAAAAAAGGTTAAGCTCAATTAGCCTCGAGAACTGTAAATTTTACATTTGAAATCTAACATTTACCCAATGGAATTTAACGCTGGAAAGAATACAAAAGAGGAGTTACTATCATTTTACGATGCATTGCTTTTGCCTCGAGTGATTGAAGAAAAAATGATGCTTTTGTTGCGACAAGGCAAAATTTCAAAATGGTTCAGCGGTTGGGGACAAGAGGCTATTTCTGTTGGAGCCACATTGGCTATGAATGATGATGAAATCATTTTACCAATGCACCGTAACCTGGGAATTTTTACAACCCGAGGTATTGACCTAACCCGTTTATTTGCTCAGTTTCAGGGCAAGGCAGAAGGCTTTACCAAAGGTAGGGACCGGTCTTTTCATTTTGGTGCTATGGAGCACAATTTAGTTGGAATGATTTCGCATTTGGGTCCACAATTGGGTATAGCTGACGGTATTGCGCTAGCCAGTAAAATTGATAAAACCAACAAAGCTACTTTGGTGATTTCGGGAGACGGTGGAGCGAGTGAAGGCGATTTTCACGAGGCATTAAACGTGGCTTCTGTTTGGGGTTTGCCCGTAATTTTTTTGATTGAAAGTAACCATTGGGGCTTGAGTACACCAAGTTCGGAGCAATTCAATTTTGAGAGTTTTATTGCAAAAGGCCCAGCTTATGGAATGGAAGCTTTTTCGTGCGATGGAAATAATATTCTGGAGGTGTACGATACCGTTAAAAAAGCTGCCGATAAAATCAGAAAAGAACCGCAACCGATTTTAATTGAATGCAAAACTTTCCGAATTCGAGGACACGAAGAAGCAAGCGGTACCAAATATTACCCAGAGGGCTTGGTAGAAGAGTGGGATAAAAAAGATCCCTTGGTGAACTATGAAAATTGGTTGCTTTCTCAAGGAATTTTAGATGCTGTTCATAAAGACAAGGTACGATTAGATTACACCTTAAAAGTGAAAAAAGCCGTGGAGGCTGCCGATGCTTTGCCGGCAATAGAGTTTTCCGAAACGGAAGAACTCAATGACTTATATCAAAATTGTGAATTTGCTCTTAAAGAAGCAGAAGGTAACAAAACTGAAATGCGATTAATAGATGCTGTGCACGATGCATTAAAACACGCTATGAAAAAGCACGCTGGCTTGGTGCTAATGGGTCAGGATATTGCCGAATACGGAGGAGTTTTTAAAGCTACCGAAGGTTTTGTTGATGAATTTGGAAAAGATAGAGTTAGAAACACTCCTTTGTGTGAGTCAGCTATAGTTGGGGCCGCATTGGGTTTATCCATTTCTGGAAAAAAGGCAATGGTAGAGATGCAGTTCGCCGATTTTGTTACATGTGGATTTAACCAGATTGTAAATAATTTGGCAAAGATTCATTGGCGTTGGGGACAAAATGCCGATGTAGTGGTGCGCATGCCAACTGGTGCGGGAGTAGGAGCGGGCCCATTTCACTCGCAAAGTAACGAAGCTTGGTTTTTTCACACCCCAGGACTTAAAATAGTTTACCCTGCTTTTCCTGAAGAAGCAAAAGGCTTGTTGTTAGCATCGTTTGAAGACCCGAACCCCGTATTGTTTTTTGAGCACAAGGCCTTGTACCGAAGCGTAAAAGAAGAAGTACCTGAAGGGTACTACAATTTAGAATTGGGTAAAGCTAAGGTGCAGTTGGCTGGAGAAAAAGCCACCATTATTACCTACGGCATGGGCGTGCATTGGGCCTTGGAAGCTGTAAAGGAATTCAACGAAAACCAGGTAGAGGTAATTAACCTAAGATCTTTATCGCCTTTAGATTGGACGAATATTGAAAGTTCCATAGAAAAAACCGGAAGAGTATTGGTGCTACACGAAGATTGCCAAACGGGTGGCATTGGGGCAGAGATTGCGGCTCAAATTGCCGAGCGATGTTTTCAGTTTTTGGATGCCCCAGTTGCAAGGTTGGGTAGTTTGGATACGCCTGTGCCTTTTGCCGGAAATTTAGAAGCTGACTTTTTGGCAAATAGTAAGTTGAGGGATAAGTTGGAAGAGTTGTTGGAGTATTAATTGAATTTAAATTATGAAACCAGCAGAGTTTTATTTCTTGAAGTAGCCCTACTTCTCAAAAGGTTCTGAAATGATAAAGTACACTTTGCAAGATCTGTGTATTCGAGATGTGTTGGATATTGAAGGGAGGAAGGTTTTGCTCAATAAGAACGATACCAAAAGGTTTTTACTTCACCAAATTCATCTCTTTCACCAAATGACCAGCGCCAGCGTATTTATCTACAATAAACAACACATAGCGCACATCAACCATAATGTTACGGCAGATGGTAGGGTCGAACATAATATCGCTCATGGTACTTTCCCAAGTTCGATCGAAGTTTAAGCCAATTAACTCTCCGTTTCCGTTTAGTGCAGGGCTACCTGAGTTACCTCCGGTAGTGTGGTTAGATGCAATAAAACAAACATGCATGCTACCATCTGCATCAGCGTATTGCCCGTAGTCTTTGTTTTCAATCAGTTTAACCAACTTTTCTGGAACAGTAAACTCTTTGGTGGTATCTCTTTTTGCTAAGATACCTTCTGTAGTTGTGTATGGATAATAAACCACTCCGTCTTTTGGTTCATAGCCACCAACTTTTCCGTAAGCTATGCGAAGGGTGCTGTTTGCGTCTGGATAGTATTTTTTGTCTTTTGGCAACAGCGTCATTAGCCCTTCCATATACGTTCTGTTCAGTAAGTTTAGCTCATTGTTTAAACGAATTAACTCGGGACGCACCTTTGCTTGGTAATTGTTATATAAACTCATGCATAATTTATAAGCAGGGTCTTTTTGGATTTTCTTAAACGATTTTTCGCCTTTGTATTTGTCTAAAAAGGCATTTACTTTTTCTGAAGAAGTAAAGTTCGATTTCTTGAACACCATTTCGGCATAGGCTTCATAGTCGCCATTAAAATCGTCTTGTATGGTTTTATAGATAGCCGCTTTTAAGTTATCGTCGATTACTGAAAAGTACTGCTGAAGCATTGCACCCAATATTTTTTTGTCGGTTGGCATATCATAGTTTTTGAAGTAGCGCTCCGCAGATTTTTTAAGGGCTTCTTTTTGCCCGTCTAATCCATTTTTCATTGGTTTGGCTGGATTCAGCTTTTCAAAATTCATCGCGAATCTTATAATCTCGGGTCCGTAATAATAGATTTCAATAAACATATCCCAGCTAAACGAGTAGGGTTCAATCTCTTTGTACAGCTTTTCATACTTATCTAAAATCTTGGTGTATTTCATTCCGTGTTTGGAGCTGCTCATATTAGCATTGGCCATAAAACGTTCTTCCAGTTCTTTCTTTTGGTTAATGGCATCGTTTG
>CBFICO010000137.1:0-4598 GCA_965661115.1 Salibacteraceae bacterium | reverse complement strand
GTAATTGTGAACAGCAGTAATCGTTTCATCCCAAAATTGACCCGCTGATAGCGTTGTTTGCAATACCCCATCCTTAAAAACACGAGTAGAGTCTTTGTCTGCCAAAACTCTTATATAATCTTTGTTTATTGAAGGAGTTGGTATGGCGAAATAATCCTTTCCCCAAGTATTGGTTGGAAACATGCCTTCCAGCAAAGGATCTGAGTTTGGCGAGCAAACTACAGTTGACCAAACATTTCCAGAATAAACTGAAAAAGTTTTTCCGTTTTTCGATTCAATTAATGTTCCGGTTAAATCGTCCGTTGAAGCTAAGGCTTGAGCCTGATACACATGATTTGGAGGAATTGTAACTGAGTATTGAACATTAGCCCATTGTGTTGGAGCAATATTTCCTTTTGGAGTAATATCTACAACTACAGTATCAATACCAGCAACAATAGAAAACTCCGACTCATATAGATTTCCCCCTTTTATTTCCGATTTGTGCGACATTACTCTGTAGCGCTTGCCAAGTGAGGGCGTCGGCAGTACCAATGCAGCCTCATGTCTGGCCTGATGGTAGGTTACTGCAAAGACAACCACTTCATTATTGCTGGTAACATGAATAGCCTTGTTAGATAGAATGTGAGACCCATTAATAAAGGCTAAAGAAGGGGTTATATTTACTCTAGAAATTTGACCAGGTGTAACGGAGAAAGACCTACTAAAGGTGCTTCCAGGAATACTAACTGTGCCTGAAGCGGATTTATTAGAGGTGATGTTTAACCAATAAACCGCTCGGTCTTGATCATATGTTTCGGGATAAGCAAACCAAAAATCCGTACCACTATTAGTAAGTACTTGAGCCGAAAGGTTCAATGAGAAACATAGCCAAAGAAATATCCAAAAAACCTTTTTCATTCAGCTACGAAAATAACTTATTGAACCTCACACTTGTATCAGCAATTTACCAATTGTTAATGAATATGCAATCATACTACCTTATTGACTTACAAGCTCGTTTTACATTTGCCTTATGAGTAAAAACAATCCCTTTTTAGAAGCGTTTAAAACCCCCCACAACAGTATTCCATTTGATAAAATTGAAAACCAACATTATTTGCCTGCTCTAGATTTTGCTGTAAACCAGGCTGAACAAGAAATAGAAGCAATTCAAAATACCGATAACCCGAATTTTCTAAATGTAATTGAAGCGCTTGAACAATCTGGGGAATTGCTGGGCACGGTCAGCGGAACCTTTTTTAACCTAAACAGTGCCGAAACAAACGACGAAATGCAGTCAATTGCCGGCGAATTCAGCGGAAAATTAAGTGCATTTAGTTCATCAATAAATACCAATGAAAAGCTCTTTGAAAAAGTAAAACAAGCCAAAGAAAATACAGATATAAACGCTTTAAACGTTGAACAAAAAACCTTACTCGACAAAACCTACAAGCGCTTTGCAAGAAATGGAGCTCTACTCAACTCTGAAGACAAAAAGAAGCTTACAGAAATAGACCAGAAACTGGCTAAACTCAAAATAGATTTTGGACAGCACTTACTTAATGACACCAATGCTTTCGTTCGATTTTTCGATTCAATTGAAGATTTAAAAGGTTTAAGCTCTGCGCTAATTGAACAGGCAAAAGCTTTAGCTGCAGAAAAAGGTGAAGCCGATAAATGGGCAGTTAACCTAGATTACCCTAGCTATGTCCCTTTTATGACCTATGCGGATAACAGAGATTTAAGAAAAGAATTGTTCCTGGCTTATGCTCAACGAGCCGCCAAAAATGACGAAAGCGACAACAAACAAACGTTAACCGATATTGCTAGCCTTCGTCAAGAAAGAGCGCAACTTTTAGGATATAAGTCTCACGCTGACTTCATTTTAGAAGAACGCATGGCAAGTTCTGCTAATAATGTTCATGATTTTTTATACGACCTATTAGAAAAAGCACTTCCAAAAGCAAAAGAACAAATTAACGAAGTAGCGATTTTTGCAGCTGAAAAAGGGGCTCCACTCCCCTTGCAACGTTGGGATTTTGCTTATTGGAGCGAAAAACTAAAAGAAGAGAAATATAGCTTAGAAGATGAAAAGCTAAAACCCTATTTTAAGTTAGAAAGTGCTATAGATGGTGTATTTAAAACCGCAGAAAAACTTTATGGGTTAAGCTTTAAGTCGGTTGATAATATCCCGGTTTACCACCAAGACGTTAAAACCTACGAGGTTTTTAATGAACAAGGAGATTTTGTTTCCCTGTTTTATGCCGACTTTTTTCCAAGAGCCGGAAAACGCAACGGTGCTTGGATGACCAGTTTCAAAGGACAATACATTAGAAACAACTCCAATCACCGGCCACACGTTTCTATAGTTTGCAATTTTTCTAAACCAACGGAAAAAGAACCGAGTTTACTCACTTTTCAAGAGGTACGTACACTTTTCCATGAATTTGGCCATGCATTACACGGAATGCTCGCCAATACTCAATATGAGAGCTTAAGCGGTACAAGTGTTTATTGGGATTTTGTGGAGCTACCCTCTCAACTTTTTGAAAACTGGCTTTACGAAAAAGAATGTCTGGAGCTTTTTGCATACCATTACAAAACGGGCGAGTTAATACCTGAGCGGTATATAAATGCCATAAAAGATAGCGCAGCATTTTTAGAAGGCTACCAAACGGTGCGTCAGTTGAGTTTTGGATTGTTGGATATGTTTTGGCACAACGCCACTTCAGAAAACGAACTTGACTTAGCTTCAATTGAACAAAAAGTTGCCGAAAAAACAGACCTGTTTCCTGATGTTGAAGGAACTACTACGAGCCCAGCATTTGCACACATATTTAGCGGTGGATACAGTGCTGGTTATTACAGTTATAAATGGGCAGAAGTGTTGGATGCCGATGCTTTTGAGCGATTTACCTCAGAGGGTTTATTTAACCGAGAAGTAGCAGATAGTTTTAGAGAAAACATCCTCGAAAAAGGAGGGACAGAACATCCTTCCATTTTATACAAGCGCTTCAGAGGAAAAGACCCTGACAATAAAGCTTTGTTAAAACGTGCTCAGTTGGTTGATGGCGTTTAATTTGAATCTATATTTGCTAACAGCGGAAAGAGTTTCACAACCTAAGGCCTCCTGAAATATGGAGCGACTGCTGTCGCATAACCGCAAAAAAACATAAGGCTGCTTTTGCAGCCTTTTTCTTTTTAGCAAGCTAAAGTTTTACTTTTGTACCACCCCAAAACGCTCAGTTATGATTATAAAATTCAGAGTCCTTTTAGATACCGAAGCAAATGTTTTTCGTGATATAGAAATACAGGACTCTGCTACTTTTGAAGCTCTGCACTACTCCATTCTTGATGCTTTTGAATGGGAAGCTGATGAAATGGCATCTTTTTACGAAAGTGATGAAGAATGGGAAAAAGGAGAAGAAATTCCTTTGATGGACATTCAAGAAGAATTTGGTCCCAAAAAGCTGAAAGTAATGAGCGAAGTTGAGTTGGTAGAACGTATAAAAAACTTAGGTGATAAATTCATTTACGTGTTCGACTTTATGCTGATGTGGTGTTTTTACGTAGATGTAGTAGAAATTAAAAAAGAAGAAGAATCCGACTACCCAAGATTGACCCTAGCCTACGGAGATACCCCAAACCGATACGATAAAGCCCCTGTTGATTTTTCTGGGCAAGATTCGGAAGAAGACAGCGGTAAAAAAGAAGATGACGATTTTAATTTCGACGACCTAATTCAATATTAATCATCAATAATCAAAAACATGTTGTTGTAATTGCTGGCCCTACGGCGGTTGGAAAAACAGCAGTTGCTATCCAAGTTGCGCAATTTTTCAACGCTCCAATTGTAAACGCAGATTCCAGACAGTTCTATAAAGAAATGTCTATTGGTACAGCAAAACCATCAAAGGAAGAACTTCAACAAGCCGAACACTACCTGATTAATTCGCATTCAATTAACGATTCCGTTTCAGCCGGTAAATATGAAAAAATCGGTCTAGATTTAATTGAAAAGTTGCACCAAAAGCATAATGTAGTCATTGTTACTGGAGGTTCCGGAATGTTTATAGATGCCCTATGCGAGGGATTAAATGAGCTACCAAGCAACGAGAGCCTCAGAATGGAGCTAAACAAGCTCCACGAATCGGAAGGTGTTTCAGCCTTACAAGGTCGATTACAGAAATTGGACAGCGTTTACTTTGAAAAAGTGGATCAGCAAAATCACAGAAGATTGATAAGGGCAATTGAATTAATTGAAACTACTGGCAAAAAAATGGCGGAACTTCAACAACCTAAACCAAAACAGCACCCTTTTTCAATGTCATACCTTGCATTAGACTTGCCAAGGGAAGAACTCTACAAACGCATCAACCAGCGCGTTGATGAAATGATGGAAGCTGGGCTACTGGAAGAAGTAAAGGGTTTGCTACCCTACCAACAGCTTACTAGTTTAAATACGGTAGGCTACGCTGAATTATTCCAATATTTAAATGGCAACCTAGAATTAAATGATGCCGTTGAGTTAATCAAAAGAAATTCAAGAAGATACGCTAAACGCCAGCTTACGTGGTTCAAAAGAACCGATAAATACAACTGGTTTAACCCAGTTG
>CBFICO010000136.1:309-4699 GCA_965661115.1 Salibacteraceae bacterium | reverse complement strand
TATCTACTACAAGCTATTGAACGGCAATCTGTAGTGGATTTTGTGTTTGGTCATGGATTCACATTTGCTAATGGAGGTAGAAATATCCATGGCGTGCAGCTGTTAAATAGTCATACGAAAGAAGTGGGCTTCATAGGTAACTTATTTTTTTCATTGGGTTTAATAGGGGTTGTCAGCGCTGCTTGGTTTTTATTCTCAGTACGGCACATAGGAAGCGTAAGTCTTATTCTTCTATTGTTGGTACTTATGACTAAAATAGACTTAAATTTTGCGGTGTTTTGGCAGCTGTTGTTTATAGCGCTTGACATGAGCAAAAGGTTGGGTACGCATGCTCGCTGAGACAAACGCTTTTCGAAGCCCTGGTGACAGTAATTATTGTGAAAAAGTCAAAATTATTGTTCCCGTTCATATAAAACTTGGAGGCGGCAAAAAATTATTTATTGAATTTCTTGAAAATCACCAAAAATATTGTGACGTTGCCAATTTCATTTTAATAATCCAAGAACGGGAATTTAGCGAGTGGATATGTAACCAGGTTATTAAAAATGAATTTAAAGCAGTTCTAATATCTAACGCGAGCACGAATACAGGTGTATCCGTAGGCAGAAACATTGGCTTGGAAAGTTGTCAATCAGGCGATTGGATCTCTTTTTTAGATTATGATGACTGTTTATTCGATACATTTTTCGTAAGTTTAGAGACGTATATACGCTCTAGTTGGGCAGATCTTGTTACTTTTCCTTATCAAATCAACTTGAGGGACAGAAATAATCTATATAAATTCCGAAAGCCAAAATTTTTGAGTTATTTATACTGTCACAGATTTTTAAACTTTACGCCTTGTTTAGGAACATCATTTGTTTTTCATGGTCACGAAAGATTCATTGAATTAGATGACATCCAAGAAGATTATATTTTTTGGCATCAAATTTTAAAAAACTCAATACAATTTCAATACTCAGACAGTGTTGCAGGTGTTTATCGACCTCGAATAATGAGCCGCTCATCGACAAATAGGTTCTCAGTTAAAAAAAGATATAAAACAAATACGTTAATGGGATATGGCTTTACACATTTCCTTACTACGATGGTATTTCGTTTCTGTTACGGTTTATATAAATATGGGAGGATCTATGTTTCACAAAAGGCAGACAATGGTTGAGCTACCTATAAGGCTATTCGATATAGTTTTGTCCCTATTTGCATTGCTTTTGTTCCTCCCACTTTTGTTGCCGATTATGCTAATTCTTCGTGTAACGGGAGAGGGCGAAGTATTTTATTGCCAAAAACGCGTTGGGATAAATGAAAGAAATTTTTGGCTTCTTAAATTTGCAACCATGGTCAAGAATAGTGCCGACATTGGAACAGGAACTTTGACCCTTAAGGATGATCCGCGAGTTTTACCATTCGGCAAATTTCTGAGGAAGACCAAGTTGAATGAACTGCCGCAACTTTTTAATGTTCTAATTGGAGATATGAGTTTGATAGGGCCTAGGCCTTTAACTCGTGAAACATTTAATTTATACAATTATGATGCACGACAAATAATAAGTTCAACCAAGCCTGGCCTAAGCGGTGTCGGGTCCATAGTGTTTAGAAACGAAGAAAACTTTCTTGCTGACCAAGTGGATCCAAAAATATTTTATGCCACAAAAATAGCGCCTTCGAAGGAAGCCCTTGAGATTTGGTTTGTAAGCAATAAAAGTATCAGTCTTTATTTTTCATTAATATTAACTACGATTTACGTTGTACTTCGAGGAGACAGTTTAATACTTTTTAAATTATACCCGTCACTGCCCGTTGGCTTTAATGAGGATTTGTGATTTTGTACTCGTTCGACGCAGTAATAGTTGGTGCTGGCGTTATTGGTTTGTGCGTCGCGCGCGAGCTTGCAATGCAAGGGCAAAAAGTTTTAATTGTCGAAAAACGCAGGACAATTTTTGGAGAAACCTCATCCAGAAATAGCGAAGTCCTTCATGCGGGCCTCTATTACGGTTCGGGCACACGTAAATTCAAGCATTGTACGATCGGTCGCCAATTACTGCTTTTGCAGATGAAAAAATATAATATTGATTATCGCACCTGTGGTAAGCTAGTTGTGTCAACCGCAAAACATGATAACCAAAAGCTTGAAGATTTGTTTTATAACGCGCGTGATCTTGGTGTTCCAAATTTACGTTTGCTTTCTACCAAGGAACTAAAGTTTTCTGAGGAAAATTTACGTTGTAATTCAGCGCTATTATCGCCGGACACTGCTGTTTTCGATACTCATTCCTTCGGTGAAAGTCTACTTTTTGATGTCGAAAGCAATGGGGGAATGATTTGCTTCAATAGCACAATAATTAAACTAGAGATTATTAACAATCAGGTTCGTATTGAATTAAGTAATAACAATGGTGTGATTGTTACAAGTAAGCTGGTAAATGCTGCTGGATTGAACGGATGCAATTTATTATCAGCTTGGCATAAATCCAATGAGTTCTCTTACCGCTTTTTAAAGGGAAATTACTTTATTTATAATGCATCATCACCGTTCACGCGATTAATTTACCCATTGCCTGATGAAAACGGTCTGGGAATTCATTCAACGATAGACTTGTCTGGTAATACCAAATTTGGTCCCGACACTGATACAGAATTTGATAACTATTGTGCGCTCGATGTCCATTACAATGTTCAGGATAATTTGAAGCACAAGTTTTATGATAGTATAGTAAAGTATTTTCCGAATGTTCGCATTAATAAACTTCAGCCAGGTTATTCAGGGTTCCGACCAAAACTATACCAAAATGGGTTAAAGTGTAATGATTTCCATTTCAAATTAATAAGCGAAGGACGTGGAATTAAATTTCTCCATATACTAGGTATTGAAAGTCCAGGCCTCACGTCCAGTATGTCAATTGCGTTGGACGCAGTTAATTTGTTGGATTAACGATTTAGTTTGAGCGATGGAGGAGTGGAGGTTGTTGATGGTTCGAGTTAGAAATGTCGAATATCAAGACGTTGTTTGGCTAAATCAAGCAAATATAACTATAGGATAGTATCAGATGTTGGAAAATATTGATCTGCACAAACTGGTTGGGCGAAATCGTGAACTGTTTATTTCAGATATTTATAACCATCAAGAGTTTATACATTCTCAACTAGAGAGTGCTAAGATTTTAGTTGTAGGCGCCTCAGGGTCAATTGGCTCAGCAGTTGTGAAAGAACTTTTGCAGAGATCAGTAAAGTGTGTTCATGCAGTTGATTTGAGTGAGAATAACTTAGTTGAGTTAGTCAGACATTTAAGAAGTTCACCGGTTCAAATAAAAGGTGAGTTTTTGACATTTTCGATAGATCTATTATCCGATGATTTTGAGGAGTTTTACTCCTCTCATGGTCCCTATGACTATGTCTTGAATTTTTCTGCACTGAAGCATGTTCGCAGTGAACGTGATATCTTTACTTTGCGGAGAATGTTCAGAACCAACGTATATGGTGCCGCCAAACTTAAAGATCTGTGTGACAGATATGATGCCAAAAAATATTTTTGCGTTTCAACAGATAAAGCTGCTAACCCCGTTAACCTCATGGGTGCATCCAAGAGAATTATGGAACTAGTGCTGGATGCAAGCCACCACAAGACAGAAGTCTCTATGGCAAGATTTGCAAATGTTGCATTCTCGGATGGATCACTGCCATGCGGTTTTTTGAAACGTTTTTCGCACGGCCAACCATTATCTGCTCCGATTGATATCAAAAGATATTTTTTAACACATACAGAAGCTGGGAGGTTGTGCTTATTGTCAGCATTGCTAGGATCAGATAATGAAATTTATTTTCCAAAATTAGAGGATGGTGTGCATCTAAAAACCTTCTCTGAGATAGCAATCAGCTTAGTGAAAGCAAAAGGCTACGATCCAGTAATATTTGATTCAGAAGAAGAAGCGAAGCAGAATGCGTCATCTGTAATTTCTAAAAACGGTTGGCCATGTTATTTTTTTGAAACTAATACAGCTGGTGAAAAACCTTTTGAAGAGTTTTTCACGTTCGACGAAAGTCCATTTTTTGATGGTTTTGAGGATGTAGGTGTAGTAAAAGGCAGTTTAAAGTATGATCAGAAAGCACTGCTTCATTTCAAGGATTTGTTGAGCGCTTCTCACCCCTATTCAAGAGATGAATTAATACAACACGTTCAGGCAATCATTCCGGAATTTGATCATTTTGATAAAGGTGCCAATTTAGATCAGAAAATGTGATATACTAATTTCATAGTACGTAGGCAGTTCTTCCAAAAATAATTACAAACAGTCTCCATTAAGGTAAGTTTAATGATCATATGTTTTGAGATATGATCTTTTGACTAATGCAGTCTAGTTCGCGCAGTACAATGAAGCGATTTGTGTTGATA
>CBFICO010000136.1:0-299 GCA_965661115.1 Salibacteraceae bacterium | reverse complement strand
AAGAACGTTAGGAAACGCTTCGTGAGCGTAAATCCGTTAATTGATTGTAGAAGTTTCCAAATATCTGTCTGAGTAAGATTTTAACATTTCCACCAGTACTACCCCGTGACACATATTTGGGTCATTTGTAAAAAAATGCCATGTTAACATGCAGTGTTTGGGTGCACACTAATAAAGAGAGTTGAAATTCTTTAGGTTGAATTTCCAATCGTAATGGTGGGAAAATATTTGCTGGAAAACAGCATATTTATTTGCGTTCTGCGGTTAGCAGGGGCATGATCGTCGTGTTGAACACGGTG
>CBFICO010000135.1:0-5109 GCA_965661115.1 Salibacteraceae bacterium | reverse complement strand
GGTTTAAGCGGAAGTGGAAAATCCTCTTTAGCATTTGACACCATTTACGCAGAAGGACAACGCAGATACATTGAAACATTTGCTGCCTATGCTCGGCAGTTTATTGGAGCTCTTGAACGACCTGACGTAGATAAAATAAATGGCCTAAGCCCTGTAATTAGTATTGAACAGAAAACGGTAAATAAAAGTCCACGATCTACTGTAGGTACCATTACCGAGATCTATGACTTTATGCGCTTACTCTTTGCACGTGCATCTGATGCATACTCCTACAATACGGGAGAAAAAATGGTGCAATACACCGATGAGGAAATTCTAAAACTCATTCAACAAGAATACAAAGGCAAAAAAATCTCCTTGCTTGCCCCAATGGTCAGAGGAAGAAAAGGACATTACCGCGAGCTATTTCAAAACATTCGAAAAAAAGGGTTTATAAAAGTTAGAGTTGACGGCGAACTACAAGAAATTGTGCCGCGTATGCAAGTTGATCGTTACAAAACCCACGATATTGAAGTAGTAGTAGATCGCTTGAAAGTAGAGCCAAAATTTGCTGACAGAATTAAAGATTCGTTCAAAATTGCCATGAAAATGGGCGCAAATGTTATGATGATTTTAGAGGAAGGCTCTGACAAAGGTCGCTACTTTTCTAGAAATTTAATGTGCCCAACCACTGGTATTGCCTATGATTTACCAGCTCCTAACCTTTTCTCTTTCAACTCACCTAAAGGAGCATGCTCCAGATGCAACGGACTTGGCGATGTATCTGAAGTAGATTTAGACAAAATAATACCCGATACTTCTAAGAGTATAAAGCAAGGCGGTTTAGCTCCGTTAGGAAAGTACAAAGCCAATTGGATCTTTAAGCAAGTAACTGCCTTAGTAGAAACCAAAGGATATAAAGTTACTACACCGCTAAAGGAACTTAACGAAGAAACAATAGATCAACTTTTATACGGCAGCAATGAGGAAATTCACGTTCAATCCGAAATTGCTGGGGTAAATAACAGTTACCGATTTCAATTTGAGGGTATTGTAAACATGCTTACCCAACAAATGGACGAGGAATTCGGGAAAGGTTATCAACGTTGGGCTCAGAGTTTTATGAACAAAGTTCCTTGCCCCACTTGCCATGGAACTCGACTCAAAAATGAAGCACTTTACTTTAAAATTGACAATAAGAACATTGGAGAAATAGCGGCGTTAAACATTAATGAACTGAATGAATGGTTCGCCAACATTGCAGACAAACTATCTTCAACCCAAGGAAAAATTGCAGAAGAAGTCGTAAAGGAAATTAGAAGTCGAATTCAGTTTTTGTTGGACGTTGGCTTAAATTACTTAACGCTAAACCGATCGGCTAAAACTCTTTCTGGCGGTGAAGCACAAAGAATTCGTTTAGCCACTCAAATTGGTTCTCAGTTGGTTGGCGTATTGTACATTTTAGACGAACCCAGCATTGGCCTGCATCAACGAGATAATACCCGTTTAATTAATGCGCTTAAAGAACTGCGCGATGTGGGTAACTCTGTAATGGTTGTCGAACATGATAAAGACATGATGTTGGAGGCCGATTATATTTTTGATATTGGTCCCGGAGCTGGAATACACGGAGGATCCATTGTTGCTAAAGGTACTCCGAAAGAAATATTGAGCGGCAACAGCGAAACGGCTAGCTACCTTAATGGAAATAAGATCATAGATCCTCAACTTAAACCACGAAAAGGTAACGGCAACAAACTAGTATTAAAAGGAGCTGAAGGTCATAATCTTCAGAAAATAGCTGTAGAGTTTCCGTTAGGCAAATTTATTTTGGTTACAGGAGTATCAGGCAGCGGAAAGAGTAGTTTGATTAACCATACGCTCTACCCTATTTTGAACCAACATTTTTACAAATCGGTTAAGAAACCTCTACCCTTCAAATCCATTAAAGGATTAGAACATGTGGACAAAGTGATAGAAATTAATCAAAGTCCAATTGGTAGAACACCACGTTCTAACCCAGCTACGTATACTGGTGTTTTTGGCGACATACGCAACTTATTTGCTATGCTCCCCGAAGCAAAAATTAGAGGCTATAAGCCTGGGCGGTTCTCGTTTAACGTAAAAGGTGGACGCTGTGAAACTTGCAAAGGAGCTGGCGTAAAAACCATAGAAATGAATTTCTTACCAGATGTTTACGTGCATTGCGAAGACTGTAACGGCAAACGCTACAACCGAGAAACATTGGAAGTCCGTTATAAGGGTAAATCCATTTCAGATGTGTTAGACATGACCATTGAGGACGCGGTACCTTTTTTTGAAAACATTCCTTCGATTGCCCTTAAGCTTAAATCCTTGAATGATGTTGGATTGGGTTACATTTCCCTAGGGCAATCTAGCGTAACACTCTCGGGCGGTGAAGCACAGCGCGTTAAACTAGCCACCGAACTCGCCAAACGAAATACCGGTAATACTTTTTACATCCTTGACGAACCCACGACGGGCCTACACTTTGAAGATATTCGCATACTGCTGAACGTGCTCAATAAACTAGTAGATCAAGGCAATACGGTTTTGGTAATTGAACACAATATGGATTTCATTAAAGTTGGAGACCATTTTATTGACATTGGCCCTGAGGGTGGCAACGCTGGTGGCCAGGTGGTTTATCAAGGCAACATGAAAGGGCTGCTAGCTTGCAAGGGTTCACATACTGGTGAGTTTTTGAAAAAAGAGTTGGGGTGAGATTAAGTTATAAATCGCTATTTATTATGCGTTTTAATCAAAAACTTTGCTTGGATTCAGAATTCCTTTTGGGTCAAATAGCTTTTTGATCCCTTTTTGAATATTCATTTCAGCTTCACTAAAAACAATATCCAAATAACCTTTTTGAACATAACCAATACCGTGTTCTCCAGAAATGGTTCCACCTAGCTTTTTTGTTAGTTGAAAAATCTCTCGAATACCATCGATTAGTTTATTGTTCCAATCTTCATCAGACATTTCACCTTTTACAATATTCACGTGCAAATTACCATCACCAACGTGTCCGTAACAAACTGATTTAAAACCATATCGACTACCAATTTCTTTGACGCCAGCTAAGAGTTTTGGCATTTCGTATCGAGGAACAACCGTATCTTCTTCTTTGTAAATAGAGTGAGATTTAACTGCTTCTCCTACCCTTCTTCTCAGTTTCCAAAGGGTATCCTTCTGAGTTGAATCATCGGCAAACAATCCTACTCCACTGCCATGTTGCAGCATAATTTCAGAAATCTGCTCACATTCTTTATAAAGCGTATCCAGCTCATTGCCATCAACTTCAATTAGTAAATGAGCTTTTACATTATCGGGGACTTCAATGTTAAAATCATCTACATATGGAATGGTCCAATCAAGTGCATCGCGCTCCATAAACTCCATTGCGCAAGGGGTTAAGCCGGCTCTAAAAACCGAAGAAACTGCCTCACAGGCCGCTTCTGGCGAATTAAACGGAACTAGCATGGTTAAAATGTGTTTTGGGTAAGGAATGAGTCTAAAAACAGCCTTCGTAATTATTCCCAAAGTTCCTTCACTGCCAACCATTAGTTGCGTAAGGTTGTAACCAGTGGAGTTTTTAAGGACATTAGCACCAGTCCAAATAATTTCACCATTTGGCAAAACCACTTCTAAATTTAGCACATAGTCTTTGGTAACCCCATATTTCACCGCTTTTGGACCGCCGGAGTTGTAGGCTAGATTACCACCTATAAAGCAAGAGCCCCAGCTGCTTGGGTCAGGTGGATAATACAAGCCTTTCTCTTTGCAGGTATCGTGAAAAACTTGAGTAATGACAGCAGGCTCAACAGTAGCTTGCAGGTTTTTTTCGTCTATTTCTATAATTTGATTTAAGCGCTCTAAACTCAATCCAATGCTACCGTGAATAGAAAGAGCGCCACCACTTAAACCCGTTCTTGCGCCAATTGGAGTAACCGGTAAATTCTCTCGATTCGCTAGCTTCAGAATTTCAGAAATTTCTTGAGCGTTCGCAGGCTTTATCAAGACCTCGGGGGGAAAAGAAAAATCTTCAGTTTCGTCGTGTCCGTAATTGGTTCTGGTTTCAACGTCAAGGAAGGCATAGGATACACCGACAATGGATTTGAGTTCTGTTATGTGTTTTTCTTGGAGTCGAGTAAATTTCATACTTTAAAATAATTCTTGAGATTCCCGCCCGCCTGCCGGACGGACAGGTCTTCACGGGAATGACATACTTGCTATCAATTACATTAGACAAAAATGTCCACTAAATTCTTAGCAGCCAGTTTTATATAATTCTATTTCAAAGGCTTTTTAATCCTTGCGCAGTTTCTTGTAAATACGCTCAATCATCTCCACTACTTTCATTCCTTCTAAAGCGTTGGTAGCAATTTCTCCTCTTCCAGAAAGTACATCAATTACATTCTGAATTATGTAATGGTGATTTGCCGCTGAGCCTTTATACTCCCCGTAATCGTTTGGCGGATTTGCTGGAGGCAACTCAGGCATTACGTAGTTTTCTACGTGGCAAGTTTCTACCTTATCCATGTACTGTCCAGATACTTTAACCGAACCTTTTTCTCCAATAAGAGTAATGCTGCTCTCTAAGTTTTGTCCCCAAATAGAAGTAGAGAAATTGAGAGAGCCCATCCCACCGTTTACAAAATCGAAGTTCACCACTCCTGTATCTTCAAATTCGGTTGAAGGATGATTGAAATTAGTGCATCTACCTTGAATATTCTCAATATCTCCACATAGCCAATACATAATGTCGATAAAGTGGCTAAACTGAGTGAATAAGGTTCCGCCGTCCATATCCATAGTGCCTTTCCAGCTACCTGGTTTGTAGTAACGATTGTCTCTGTTCCAATAGCAATTCAATTGAATCATAAAAAGCTTTCCAAGGTGCCCTTCATCTATCATAGATTTTAACCACACAGAAGTTGGACTGTATCTATTTTGTTTTACCAAAAACACCTGCTTACTAACTTGCAAAGCGCGATAGATCACCTCTTCCGACTCAGCTTTTGTAAGACCCATAGGCTTTTCAATTACTACATGAGATCTATGCTCAAGCGCCTCTAAAGCTAATTTTGCGTGCAATCCGTTTGGAGT
>CBFICO010000134.1:0-5140 GCA_965661115.1 Salibacteraceae bacterium | reverse complement strand
CTGAATCAGCAAGCAAATGGCCGAGATTTTACCATATCAACCAAGCTAAGCGGATACAGCATCCGAAATATTAGACAAAACTACCACACCACAATGGAGGGTGAAAGACTAGCCTTGTTTAATTCGGCAGGATACCTTGAAATAGCTATGAATTTAGGTCATAGCTCCAATTTAATGGGCTTAAAAGTAAACGATGTGGTTCGTATTGAATTTGACGCTTTATGATCATTAGAATTGTAAAAATGACTTTCAAACCTGAGGCGGTTAGTGCATTTCAGGAATTATTTGGCAAATACAAAGAGGAAATAGCAAATCAACCGGGCTGCAACAAACTTTCTTTGCTCAGAGACATAAGCCAACCCAATATCTTTATGACTTACAGTTGGTGGGACAGCGAGACCGACCTCAACAATTACCGATACTCTGATACGTTTGGAGTTGTATGGCCTGCAACAAAAAAACTATTCGCCGCTAAACCTGAAGCGTGGAGTGTGAATGAAGAAGTTTTGGTTAAATAGATATCAATGTAACCTGCTTTTCATTTCCTGTACCAACCATAAGATTAGGTTTGTAGCGTGCTAAAAAGAGATTCACTCTATCAAGATTGGCTGCAGCATGGCATTTTCATTGCGGCGTTTGTCATTCTATCCCTTGGTATAGAACGCACTGACTTTGCCAGCTTCATTTTCACCTATACAGCGGCGTTTATAGCCTTTAGTTATCTGCTTAAGTCAGAACTCAGCTTAAATAAAATTTTGATTTTAGGCATTCTAGCTAGAGCAGCATTTTTATTTTCTACTCCAGAATTAAGCGATGATGTATATCGGTTTTTATGGGACGGGCGGTTATGGGTTCAGGGCGAAAATCCTTTTGAACACGTGCCTCAATACTATTTAGATTCGGATAAACTGGAAGGACTGAAAGAGCTTTATCCACATCTAAACTCACAACAGTACTTTGCTATTTACCCTCCTGTAAATCAGTTTATTTTCGGGCTAGCAGCACTTCTCGCCCCTACCGGATTCTTTAAAGCTCAACTTATCATTAAACTCATTTTATTCGCAGGTGAGATAATGCTTTTTCAATATGGAGTTAAACTTCTAAGAGCATTTAACCTCAAAGAGCAAAAAATTGCTTGGTACTTTCTAAACCCACTAGTAATTTCTGAGATTGTAGGCAACCTGCATTTTGAAGGATTAATGGCAACTTTTTTACTCGCAAGTTTCTATTATCTAAAAAGTAACCGCTGGCCGGTCGCTGCGGCTTTTATGGCTTTGGCTATCTGCACAAAGTTACTACCTATCATTTACTTACCGTTATTTCTGCCGCTTTTAGGACTCAAAAAAACAATTCAGTTCATAGGAACAAGTGCTATAATCTGCGTTCTACTGTTTCTTCCATTTCTAGAATTAGACTTAATGCTTAATATGCTCAGCAGCGTTGATTTATACTTCCAGAGTTTTCAGTTTAACTCCTTTTTGTACAGTATTTTAGTTGATTTTACCAGCGATGCTCACAAAAAATGGGTTGCATTCTCCTTAGCCCTGATTCCAGCAATAACGGTACTTTGGCTTGCCTTTAAACCGGGCAACCTCCTCCAAGTGTTAAAAAGAAGCGTAGCTATTCACACCTTGTACTATTTCTTTTCGGCTGTGATTCATCCATGGTATCTAGTTACCTTAATTGCTTTAAACACTTCAGTAAACTTCCGTTTTATAGCAATTTGGAGCTACTTAATTGGCTTAACTTATTTCACCTACCGAACAACGCCATACGAAGAAAGCAGCTTTATTATAGCCCTTGAATATCTAATGGTGTTTTGTTTGGCTTTTGTTGATTATTTGAAAAAGAAGAACACCCTTATAGAAACTGCTTAACTACTTTTGAAAGCTATGGAATCGCTAAAAAAAGAAATCGGTTTAATCACTTCCTTCATTCCGATTTTGGTGCTAATTCCTCTACTAGCCGCTAATGTTTACTTTTTTGGAGATCATAGCTTAGGAGGTTCAAATCAGCTAGCGTTATTAATTGCAGCGAGCACAGCAAGCGTAATTGGTTTTTCGCAGGGTTTGAATTTCGATCAAATTCTAGAGCATATCAAAAAGGCAGTAAACTCTACGTTAGGAGCCATTATTATTCTTTTATTGATTGGAGCATTAGCGGGCACTTGGCTTGTTAGCGGAGTAATACCAGCTTTAATTTTTTACGGATTAAAGATTGCACATCCCTCCTATTTTTTGGTTGCCTCTTCGGTGGTATGTGCAATTATTTCAGTTGCGTCAGGAAGCTCTTGGAGCACAATAGCCACTATTGGTATTGCCCTGCTAGGAATCGGTAAAGCTCTTGGGTTTAGCGAAGCTGTGGTTGGAGGAGCAATTATTACCGGAGCCTATTTTGGTGACAAAATGAGTCCATTGAGCGACACCACCAATCTAGCCGCAGCGGTTAGTGGCGCTCAATTGTTCGACCATATTCGATATATGCTTTTCACCACAGTTCCATCCTACCTCATTAACCTTATTCTGTTTTTTATTATCGGTTTAAACTATGAAACAAGCGGCGGAAGCATTGGGTTAACTGAGTTAAATAGCGTAATTGAACAAACCTTTAACATTACACCACTACTATTTGTTGTTCCAGCCCTTGTTGTATTTCTGATCATAAAAAAAGTGGACCCTATCCCCGCTTTGTTTATGGGTATTTTAAGTGCCGTTTTGTGTGCCATAGTGTTTCAACCAGACCTAATAAACAACCTTGGCGATTCGGAAAGCTATTTCTCTAACAGTTACTACGTATTACTTTCTGCTGCAGGATCAGACACTGTAATTGAAACAGGCAATGCAGCACTAACAGACTTGCTAAGCTCTGGCGGAATGGCCGGGATGTTAAATACCGTTTGGTTAATTATTTGCGCAATGGTTTTCGGTGGCTCCATGGAAGCAATCGGTGCATTGCAGAAAATTGCAAGTTGGTTGATAAGTGGAGTTAAATCTTTTGCAGGGTTAGTTGCCACAACCATAGGTTCTTGTTTGTTTATTAACCTAACGGCAAGCGATCAGTATTTAGCGATTGTAGTGCCAGGAAGAATGTATAAGGATGCATTTGACGCAAAAGGCCTTGCTCCAGTAAATTTGAGCCGAACGCTTGAAGATAGTGGAACCGTGACATCAGTACTAATTCCATGGAATACTTGTGGAGCGACACAAAGTGCTGTTTTGGGCGTAGCAACCTTGGCCTATTTACCGTTTTGTTTTTTCAATTACCTTAGTCCGATTATGTCATTTGTTTATGCTTTGTTTCGAATAAAAATTAAGCAAGCAAATTCTTAACTATTTGAATTATGAAAAAATTATTGTTAGTTTTTACTGTATTAGTGCTTGGCGTTCAACTATCGGCGCAATTAGATTCACTTGAGGAAGGATTTTCTTCTGAGTACTATGTTGATTTTTACTACAGTTTTGATTTTAACCAACCATTTAATCATGAACGACCTGATTTTCTATTCAATTACAACAAACACAACCAAATGAGCATAAACATGGCGGCTGCAGATTTTTCTTACGTAAAAGGAAAGATGTCAGCTAACGTAGGATTCAATTTTGGTGATTTCCCTGCAGCAAACATGGCACACGAAAGAGAATTATTGAACGCCCTGTACGAAGCCAATATAAATTACCGATTTACCAATGAATTAGAGCTAACTGTTGGAATGTTCTCCTCTCACATGGGTTTTGAGTCAGCCTATTCATTCGATAATTTACTCACCTCTCATTGCCTTGCAAGTGAATGGACTCCCTACTATTTAGCGGGAGCCAAGCTTGGGTACAAACCACTAAAAAAATGGTACTTCTCCCTTACTCTAGCAAACGGAAATCAAAACATAACTGAATCAGATGCTAACATTAACAAGCTCATCGGCACACAAGTTACTTACGAACCAAACGAAAAATGGACCATCAATTACAGCAACATGTACAGCAACGATGCTCCTGACTCTACTCCGGTTTTTATTTTCTACAATAATTTATACGCAACGTACAGCCCAAATAAAAAAATGGATTTTGTAGCAGGTTTCGATTATACGATAGCTGATAATCAAGTAACCAGTGTTCAATCTGAATTGTTTGTTGCAAGTATATTGGGCCGATATTATTTGATAGATAAATGGGCATTAGCAGGGCGTTTTGAGGCGTACAGCGATCCTGATGGCATCTACCACAACCCAATCGTTGGCAACTTTGAAACGATTAGCTATTCGGGCGGATTGGAGTATTTTGCAACTGATAACATCAAGTTTAAGCTTGAAGGAAGGGTATTTAGTAATACTTCTCCTATTTTCAGATACGACCAAGGTATTGATCAATCTAAGCTGGGTGGTGTTGCTTACATTGCCAATAACTCAAATATTTTATTCAGTGTTCAAGCTAAATTCTAGTGAATTCAACTCCACTCGCAGAGCGACTTAGACCCACATCACTTGATAATTACATTGGCCAGCAACACCTAGTTGGAAAAGGTGCTGTGCTGCGCAATTCAATAGACTCGGGGTTAATTCCTTCCATAATTCTATGGGGGCCTCCAGGAGTGGGAAAAACAACCTTAGCTTCAATTATTAGCAAAACACTTAAGCGCCCATTTTTTATTCTTTCGGCTATAAATTCTGGTGTTAAAGATGTTAGAGAAGTAATTCAAAAAGCAGAAAAATCTCAGTTTTTTGGCACAAACAATCCCATTTTATTTATTGATGAGATTCATCGTTTTTCTAAATCTCAACAAGATTCATTGTTAGGTGTAGTAGAAAAAGGAACTGTAACCTTAATTGGCGCCACTACTGAAAACCCTTCTTTTGAGGTAATATCCGCATTACTCTCTCGATGTCAGGTTTATGTGCTAAAATCATTTGAAAAAGTCGATTTGGAAGAATTACTAACCAGCGCTTTGGAAAACGACGAGGAACTCAAACAGCTAAACATTGAGTTTAAAGAGAAAGAAGCTCTTTTTCGACTAAGTGGTGGCGATGCTCGTAAAATGCTTAACACATTAGAAATAGTGGTTAACGCGCTCAAAAATGGAAAGAAAAAAATCACCATTGACAACGAAAATGTTACTGCCACCATTCAGCAAAACACGGTTTTATACG
>CBFICO010000133.1:0-5225 GCA_965661115.1 Salibacteraceae bacterium | reverse complement strand
GGTTTTTGAATTTAGTTCTTAAAATATTTAGTACTACTTTTTATAAGCAGTCATTTTGAAAACACACTGGGTTTTCATAAGGTCCGGTAGTTCAGTTGGTTAGAATACATGCCTGTCACGCATGGGGTCGCGAGTTCGAGTCTCGTCCGGACCGCCAACAAACATTAAAAACCCTTGTAAATCAGTAATTTACAAGGGTTTTTTGTTTTATGTGTAAACAATTGTGTAGGCAACCTTTTTTCCTTTATAATCCCAAAAGATTATCTACGCCTTTGTTTTATCGTTTGAACCTTCTTCACTTGGAGTGTATTTGCTGCCGTAATTGAAGTGTTCTTAGTTACCTTTCTTCTTCTTTTTTTTAAATGCTTTCATTCTTATTAGTTGAACTTTAGCATAAATTTCATCTCTTGTTTCAGCTAATTAACAGAAATCGTTTTTGCTAACAGTCTTTGGCAACTTTAACCAGCCGGATCTATTGGTAATCTTTTTTACTAACCCAACTTTTACGTTTCTTCTGTCAATTCCTTAGTAGAACATATTTAACGTCACTTTAACTTCAGCAGAAGCTTCAATGTCGTCTGTTAATTCGTAATCAGATCTTTCCATAGTAATAACAGGAAGAGTTACTGCAGATCTAGTTGTAGTGTTTTGTGTTGTAGAACATGAGAAGAGTGCAAATGAAACCGCTAATCCTCCTGCCAATTTGAACAGTTTTTCATTTTGTTTTGAGTTTTTAAAAAGTTTACGTAACAATGTTATTTTTTTTAACAGAAATAAGCATTAATAAAATTTGATTTTAAGGTGAAAAACTGATTACTGAATTAGGGTGAATACCCTACTTCTTTTTAAAAATAATAAAATAAAAGAGCACAAAATCAATAAAACTATGCGAAATTATAGATGACCAAAGCCCGATATGGATTTTCATATATCCTATTCCAGCCATCATTATCGTCATAATTACACCATAAATGCTGAGCCTCCAGTTTTTAGGGTTTAAATATCCGTGGATGGCAACAAAAACGAAAGCGGTAATCCAAACGCCCCAGAATTCTTGCAGCACACCTCTAAAAAATACTTCTTCTCCAAAGCCCGCACAAATTGACAGGAATAAGATATCGCTTAAATCCAAGTTCATTTCTCGAATAAGGTCTTCATATTTTTTTGCCGCAGGATAAACTACAGACGTTTTAGTAACACCAATCGCAATAAATCCCATAATGGTTCCAACAGCAAGGCCGATAAGCAATTGCAGAGGAACACTTACCACGTTATTGAAAACATCTAACTCCTCAGAGCCAAAAAATTGTAGAACAATAAACCCTAATAAAGGAAACCCTATTAAGGTTGCCCAACCCATTATTTTTATGGAGTTGGGGTTCACTTATTATCTCTTATGGATTTGTTTAATCTATATAGCCCACGTTCCATGGTTTTGCCTACTACTTCTTTTATCACATAGTTTGCAGGCCGTTTTAAAAACTTAAAGGGTTCACCTACATATATCCAACTCAGTTTGGTCTCTCTCTGTCCTCCTTCTATCAAAAACTCACCACTGTATGTTTTCCATTCGCCATTTTTTTCGAATGAAGTAC
The DNA here is from genome assembly GCA_965661115.1 of Salibacteraceae bacterium. Lineage (GTDB taxonomy): Bacteria > Bacteroidota > Bacteroidia > Flavobacteriales_G > Salibacteraceae > UBA6770. Next base: position 3,630 of record CBFICO010000133.1, on the reverse strand, counting down.
TAAACGACATTCGGTTGGAGTCTGCAGCATGTGTTATCTTAACCTTTGCCCGAACTCCATTTACAGATTCCCACGTAAGCTCATTTTTAGTTGACTTTATGCTTTCTTGTTTGGCAGAATCTAAATACGGATGCCAATCCGTCCAGGTGGATAGGTCTGAGATTTTTGCTAGAACCATTTCTTTAGGTTCGTGAATAACCAAAGTTTTAGAAGCTGCAACTTTTTCGGGAGAAAAGGTGCAAATGGTGAGATAGGCAATTACAATTGTAATAATGCCAACTAATGTGAGTTTTATGTAGTCCACGCTGAAATTTTTGCAAAAATACTAGACCTTTCCAATGTTAAAAATTGAAGAGGAAGAATTAAGAAAAATGCACTTTCTCGGTAAAATTTTATTTTTGGTCGTACATGTCACACCGGTTTAATAAGTATATGGTTCTTTTTTTGAGTGCTTTTTTTATGCTTTCTTTTACAGTTAAAGAAGGAGATAAAAAAGAAGAAAAACCGGTTAAAAAAGCGGTAGTACTCTACAGTGAGGAGACCCTGTTTAATACCTTTGAAAAATTGAGCGACAAGGATATTCAAAACCATTACGACTCACTTAAAAAGTTACCTATTCCACCAAAGCAACTGTTGAGCCAGATAGAATTGTTTCTGAGAGTAAAAACACTATCCAAAATGGAAGCGGCTCTTTTGTTAGACAGTTTATTTGAATCTGGCGATGAAAACTACGCACTCATCAATCAAATAAATTTGTTTTTAATAAATCACGATTTTGATAATCAGCCGGAGCAGTTTGCCTACTTAAACCACGCATCAGATTTTCCAGCACACCCCATCTACAAATCGTGGAATACCACTAAACCACATCCATACAGTCCCGAATTGTATAAGAGCGACATAACACAACGCTTAAAATTAGCGGATAGAACCTTCGGTACCTACGTTTCTCCAGTTGATAAAATTGTGGTTACATCAAGGTTCGGATATCGGTGGGGACGAAGCCATAGAGGAATCGATTTGGATTTGCAAGTTTGGGACGAAGTTAAAAGTGCCTTTTCCGGAAAGGTTCGATTTGTAGGTTATTATGGCGGTTACGGTAGAGTAGTTGTAGTTCGCCATCACAATGGACTAGAAACTTTGTACGCTCACTTACACCGATATAAAGTAAAAGCGGGTCAGGAGGTAAAAGCAGGCGACGTAATTGCTTTGGGCGGCAGTTCTGGGAATAGTTCGGGTAGTCATTTGCATTTCGAGATTCGCTATAAAGGAGTTGCCATCAATCCAGATCAACTCATCAACTTTAAAGAAAAAAAGCTGATTGCAGACAAAGCAACGGTTGTAAAAAACTCTTGGGGTTTTACGGTAATTCCAGATGGAGTTGAATATTACACTGTTAGAAAAGGAGATTATTTATTCAAAATTGCAGAGGAATACGGAGTGACTTGTACCGATCTTTGCAAAATGAATGGAATCAAAAGAAACACGCCGCTCAGAGTGGGACAAAAAATTAGAGTGATATAATGGATCATCTTTTTGATTTAACCAATTACCGGATTCATCCAACCGATAAAAGCTACAACGTTTACCACTTTAGTAAAGCAGAGCAAGCTGAGTATTTCGAAACGCTGCTTATTGAATTTAAACTGCATTACGAGCGTCATAATGAAGATAAAGGCGACAGAACGGTTTACTACTTTGCCATAAAACGAGTTGACGAAAAAGTGAGTAATCAACTCAACAATCAAACGCTAGGTAGATACCGCCGAAAGTTTATTCCCGACCAAAGACTTAGAACAGGAATAATGATTGTGAGTCTTTTTATACTATTGATAGCTATTATTGGATTTATAAAATCAAATAGCTAAACCCTTCCTTTTTGAAAGCGTTTAAATAATTGAATGAAGTTAATTTTACTAAACATAGTATTGGTTTGCCTGGGTTGCACTGCTTTGGCTCAAAAAGATTGGGTAGAAGGTGAGCTTATGGTTGCTTTAGAACCTGAAATAAGCATGCACGAATTCCTTCAAATCACTAAAAAATCACAACCAACCATAGAGCTGAAATGGAAAGAAGCATTGGTACCTTCTTCTAATATTCATTTACTAAGTTTTAACGAAAGCAACTTAGATGCTGAAGGCGCTATAAATTATTTGCGTGAGTTCAATTTTGTGCGCTATGCTCAAAAAAATCACACGGATATAGAGCAGCGTAAATCTCCAAATGACCCTAACGTAGTAGGGCAGTGGTACCTCGATAAAATTAATGCTCCTTCTGCGTGGGAAGTTTCTACTGGAGGATTAACCGCTGATAGCCAAGAGATTGTGATTGCAATTGTAGATGTAAGTTTTGAGATTACACACGATGATTTAAAAGCCAATTTTTGGAAAAACATGCACGAAATACCCAACAACAATATCGATGATGATAAAAATGGGTATATCGACGACTTTGATGGATGGAACGTTTATCAAGACACGGGATATATTTCTGCCAGAAATCCAGTAGGGCAATTGGATAAACACGGAACTATGGTTGCTGGAATTATTGGTGGAATTGGCAATAATAGAAGAGATATTGCTGGGTTAAATTGGAATGTAAAAATGTTGCCAGTGCAAGGAAGTTCTACCAACGAAGCGGTAGTTATAAAAAGCTACAATTACATTTTAGAAATGCGAAAACGATACAACCGTACTCAAGGCGATTCAGGAGTATTTATAGTTGCTCAAAACTCTTCATTCGGTGTAGATAAAAGATTTCCGGCCGATTATCCTGTGTGGTGCGATTTAATTGATCAGCTTGGCAAGGCTGGAGTGGTAAGTATAGCTGCTGGACCCAATAACCTAACGGATATAGATGCTCAAGGCGATATTCCCTGTACTTGTCCGTCTGATTATTTGGTAACGGTTACCCGAAGTGATGAAAATGATGAACTGTTTAATGGTGGATTTGGTAAAATCAACATGGATATGGCTGCTCCTGGAAAAGGAATATTTACAACTACTCCGGTAAATTCAACCGGTAGTGGTGATGGAGCTTCTTTTGCTGCGCCAATGGCTGCGGCCGCAGTTGGATTGATGTATTCCGTTTATCCAACAAGGTTTTATAATTCCTCGGTTGACTCTATGGCACTTAGGTCTGCCATTTACTTGCGACAAAGTGTGGAAGAACTGCCTCAATTTGCTGAAAATATGAGTACAGGAGGACGGTTAGATTTACTCAAAGCGGTTACAAGAGCAGAAGTTGCCCCAGCGCTTTCGTTAAGAGAAACTAATAATTCATCAATTGGTGATGTTTTATACCCAAATCCAAACAACGGTAGCTTTATCTTTGAGAGCAATACAGAGGGAGTATTAAACGTTTATCATGTAAACGGCACCTTAATTTCAAGTTCAAATCTTGTTAAAGGTGCTAATCGAATTGAACCGGATGCTCCTTCAAAAGGTCTTTATGTAATAGAGGTAAAAAACGAATCGGATTGGAAAAGAACAAAAATGATTATCAAATAATGAAGCTTGGCCTCAAACTTTTGGTGCTTGTAGTAGTTGCATTATTTGTTTTTACTTCCTGCAAACGCAAGGACCCCGGTTTTGAAAGACCGATTGCCGAAATTGATTCCTCTAAATATAA
>CBFICO010000132.1:0-5576 GCA_965661115.1 Salibacteraceae bacterium | reverse complement strand
TGCGCAAAGCTTCAGATTATTTGATGTTGCGAACAACTTTGTTTTTCTCTTTACCGGTATTTTATTTCCAATGCTTAGTAAAAGTGTATTTAATAAAACCGATTACCAGTCGCTTATTGAAACAGTTCTAAAAATACTGCTGGTGCCATTAGTTTTTATTGTTCCTACTTCTATTATATACGGCAATGGATTATTAGAAGTGTTGTACACTAATGCCCATACCAATGGAAACTTTATGCTTTTTGCATTTTCAATTGCTTTTTCTGGGTTGGTATTATCAAGTGTCTATGGCACCTTACTCACCGCTAGTGGAAACTTATCTGTTATGATAAAAATAACTGGAGTTGGTTTTGGTCTAAACGTTTTGCTAAACCTTATACTTATTCCTAAGTATGGAATTTTAGGGGCAGCATGTGCAAGTGCCTTTGCTCAACTCTTTTCAGGAATTTTTATGAACTATACCTGTACCACCTTAAAATTAGCGGTGGCTCAAAACAAAACATTAACCTGGAATTTTTCAACAATTCTATTTATAACAGTTACGGGAGTTTATTTAAATCATCATCTAGACATTCAGTCTCTACTTGCACTGCTTGTAGGCTTTGGTATTGTTTTCACGCTTATTCAAAACAAAAACGCATTTCAGCTAATAAAGCAGTTTTTTAGCTCATAGTTAATAACTTGCTATTAAAAGGTGCATTTGTATTTGTAGATTATGGTATCGGAATGCCAAAAGAGGTTCTTAAAAACTTAAAAGCAAGTAACGGAAAAATTACTCCAGAAAGAGATACAAATGGTGAAAAAGGTATAGGGCTAGGGCTAAAACTTTGCATGAGTTTTGCCGAATTAAATCAATGTGAAATTAAGTTCAAATCGAATAGACCTACCGGTACCATAGTTAAGATCTCTTTTAACCTTCAGAATACCAAAACCTTAAGTTAGGATAGGCTTTGTTTTATCCAATTGTTGAGTTCATTTAATGCTATGTCAGCACAGATTTCAATTCCGAGCTAAAGCGAGGGATTGTTGCGCTTTGCTACACGTCTCCGCTGCGCTCCGGCACGAACCCAATAGGGATTCTCATCCATCTCATTATCCTGAAATTAAAAAAGGCCTCTCGTTTCCGAGAAGCCTTCTTAAATTTTGGCGGAGAATGAGGGATTCGAACTATACAATTGGCATTTTTAAGAATCTAGCTTTAATACTAGAAAACAACACAAATTGCAACTATAACAGTTAGCTAAAAGCCATTTTACAAGAAGCAATAAATGCTATTAAATTGCATAGAGATGTAAAAATGTCGGGAAAATGTCGGGAAAGGTTTGTTTCTTGACTACATTTGAGCAAAACAACGACAATGGCAAATGCAAAATTCCTAATTAAAAAACAATCTACTCATTCAGAAATCTATTGCAGATTTACAGAAGGTCGAAATATTGATATAAGTAGAAAAACAGGTTTAACTGTAGACGCTAATAACTGGAATAATAAAAAAGGATTGTCCAAGGAGAAAGGAACGGAAGGCAAAAAATTAAACAGTAATTTACGAAAACTAGCAATTGCAATTATTGACTCTTACAACTCATTAATTGTAGAAGGTGAAGAACCGAACAAATTGTGGTTTTCAAAAACAATTGATAAGTTCTTTAAGCGAAAAGAACCAGAAAGCCTTGAATACTTAACTAGTTATGCTAACTACTACATCCAACAACTACCATTTAAACAAAGGAAAAACAATAAAATTGGAGCTTCACCACAAACTATAGCTAAATACACTAACATTAAAAATAAACTTGTAAAATTTGAAGAGCAAAGAGGCAAAAGAGTTTCACTTACTGATGTAAATAAAAAGCTTAAAACAGAACTATTGCAACACTTCAAACAAGAAGAGAACCTTTCCGATTCTTATATCGGTAGACTACTAAGCACCATAAAAACTTTCGCTATTGACGCTCAAAAAAACGGTCATCCTGTAAGTACTGGCTTATCTGGGTTTGTAGGATTCAAAATAAAGCATGAGTTTCCAGTATTGAGCTTTGAAGAAATAGAACAAATTAAGAATACGATACTCCCCCCCCATTTGGAAAATGTTCGAGACTGGCTTATCATTGGTTGTTATACGGGGCAAAGAGCGTCCGATTTATTTAAGATGAATACAAAGTTCATAAGTAAGACTGACGGCTACGATTTTATTAATCTGGAACAGGAGAAAACAAAAAAGAAAATTCAAATACCTATACACTATGAAGTTCAAGAAATACTAACCAGAAATGAAGGTAAATTCCCAGAATTACAAGGTAATACAATAAGCTCCAACGAAACACTCTTTAACCGATATGTAAAAGAAGTATGCAGAATTGCAGGGATAACAGAAATGACAAAAGGTTTTTTATATAACCCTAAAACCAAAAGGCAAGAAGAAGGAGAATACCCAAAGTGGAAACTCATCTCTTCTCATACGTGCAGAAGGTCTTTTGCAACCAACTTCTATAGCTTAAAAGATTACCCTACCCCCCTATTAATGAACATGACAGGCCATGAAACCGAAAGACAATTTTTAGAATATATCAACAAGCCACAAAAAGACTACAGTATTCAATTAGCGGAAATCTGGCTCAAACAAGCGCAAAGCAATCTGAAACAACCACAAATGAATTTAATTGAAAAGGAAACAGCATAAATACCAATAGCTTATGGAAGGTAATGAAAGACTAGAATGGGTATTTAAAGCGGTCGAATACTTAAACCAGTACCGAAACAATGGCATTCAGTTTATCCTAGTAGATGACTCTAAATTAGAAGCAATAAAAAATGGTGAAATGCTTTTTGAAGCTCCAGCTCCTAATAAAAAAATACAAGATTATACAACCGCGAGATTTTGCAAAGAACGCTGGATTGAATTAGAACCAAGAAAAACCTTCGAAGATTTTATTGATTATGAACTCAAATTTATTGACTCAATACCCGATGAAGTTTACAACGATTTTGAATTTCAACTTGATTTAATTAAGAAGTACTACAAAGACTGGATTAAAAAAGAACAAGGCTATTTTCCAACAAACGACCCGTTTGCAAATTGGAGAAAAACCAAATACAAATTTGAAGGTTTCTACAGCAAATACAAATTGCACCAAGACAACCCCAAAAAGATTAACAGCTACGCTAAAAAACTATACCAAGAAGAGTTTTTCAATTATTGCCGCCGTGCAGAAGTGGAATTTGAAAAGCATATTATTTACTTAACCAATGAAGGAAAAAGTTACTGCAACTCTATAAAACAAGATTTAACCCGATATGAGGAGCAACTGCATGAAATGAACAGCAATAAACTTTTCAAAGGGGCTAATATGCCTCAAATGACTACAACACTTAATAACCTACAACCTCTCTGGAAACTAATTGACCAATTCAATAAAATCTTTAATACAACTTCCAACAAACAAAAGAAGAATGAAATAGATATTGAACCACAAGAAATTTTCACCAATCCAAAATATAAAACTCCTTGCTTGTCAATTCTTCAAGATTTAGATAAAGCAGCTTTAAATAAGAACGGTGAATACATTGGAAAGAACAAGGGGGTATTTCCATTATGGATAAGAGTACTAAGCAATTTCACCAAGAAAAAGCTTATTTTACCTTTGTCAGACATAGAATACAAACAGTGGATAAATACCAACATCCCAAACGCAAATTTATCTAAGGACGCCTCAGAATTTAGAAAAGAATATAGGAGCTTAAGTAAATCAAACACTAAGCATGAATTGAATGTGCTTCTTTCCCAATTAAACCAGTCTGGAAAATTGGGAAAATAAAGAAATGGGTGTGTAATTGATTTGCCTCAAATAAGGTTAAATCATGGAAAGCACAATTATTACAAGTATTAAAATTCCAGAGCTTGAAGCAATTATCATTGATTGCGTTAATTCTTGTTTGGTACATCAAAAACAAGCAGTAAAACAAGCGACAAATGAATTAGAACCCCTCCTTACTAGAGAAGAAGCGGCTAAACACCTAAAAATAGACCTGAGCACGCTAAACCGTTGGACAAAAAAAGGAACAATCCAGAGTTACGGGGTTGGTAACAGGGTTTACTACAAGTTGGAAGATATAAAAAAGGCACTCATTAAGCTATAAGGCTATGTGCTATGACGGTGTTAAGCTTTGTTTATCCTCCGAGCAAACTAAGTTGCTCAAGAAACCAGAGTTTCAGTTTGAAAGGTCTGTTATTGAATTAACAGGTGAGCTTCCAGAAAAACCATTAACATCCAAAGCTTATGGATTCTACACAAAGGTTTTTGCAAAGTCAATACGCACTAGAGGAAGCTTGCATAAACTAGTTCATGACGGATTAAATCATTCCGACCTATCCTACCAAGACCTTGCAAAATCAATTGATTTATTCGAAAAATGTTTTCTATCCAATCCTTCAAAAACAAGGGTACACAACTTAGAATTTGGCTTTAACATAGAACCCCCATTTGAACCAACAATTAAAAACATGAAGAAATATTTCATAGCTCACTTTGATGAAGTATTTCACGTAATGGACACTACAAAAAAACCAATCGGCATATACCTAAAAAAAGACAACTACACTGTTAAAATCTACTCCAAAACTATTCAATACGGGCTAAATTATCCATTAATAAGGATAGAAATGAGATACAACCAAATGAAACAGGTTTTTGGGACGCACCACATTTTTTTATCAGACCTGCTTAACCCTCTTATTTACAAATTATGTAAAGCTGACTTACTTAAATTTCTACATACGACATTGATAAATGAAACCTTTACTAATCTTACCCAAAACCAAAAATTATTCATTGAAAAAGCAAGAAACCCTTTAACATGGTATAAACAAAAAGACCGTAGAAAGAAGGCAAAAAATAAAGTCCGATTTCTCGATTTAATAGCCACTAAAGCCACTTCAAACAATAAGGAAATTATTATTCAACGAGTATTAGAAAAAATGCAAATGTTTGAGCAAACTATGATTAAAAAAGGGGACAATTTCCCTACTAGGATAAACGAGGAATTTGTCCCCCTTTTTCAAATTCAAAATCAAACTTTTTTTGATAACAACAAAAAATTACAAAATGGGATTACCAAAAAACAGAACTAATAACCCCAACGGCCGGCCGAAAGGTTCAAAAAATAAAACTAGTGAGGCTATTAGAGAAAAAATACTAAGTCTATTAGAGAATAACCTACAAAACATAGAAACCGACCTTAATGAGCTTAAACCACGAGAACGACTAAGGTTTATAGTATCTATTTTGCCGTATGCTGTACCCAAATTGAACAACATAATACAACAAGATACTTCAACACTTACCAGAGAAGATTTAACAGAAATGTTTGATAAATTATTCGCAGAACAATGAAAAGTTTCGAAGAACAGCTAGCAGAGGCTCTATACTATCATAGAATTTCCATCAAAGAAGCTAAATTTCTTTACAACAGAAAAAGCCTATTATGCATAGTAAACCACGAAGACGACAATAAGGCTATTAAACTATTCAAAAAAGCTAAAATTGATTGCATTACCATAATTACTCTAGAAGGTGAAG
>CBFICO010000131.1:0-5636 GCA_965661115.1 Salibacteraceae bacterium | reverse complement strand
CTTCATACATTTCTGCAACCGTCGCAAAAGCCTTGCAGCCTTCAGTTTTTTCAGCGTCGGCTCTGCGGTCGTCATCTGGTTCAACAACTCCAATTACTTTTCCTTGTTCGTTACCTGAAACCATTGATGCATGGCGTTTTCCGATATGCCCGTAGCCAATTATTCCAAACGTTATCTCCTTATTTGACATGTACACTGTTTTTAAAATATTCGTAGTACCAATTTATAGCTTCTTCTAATCCTTTTTCGATAGAATACTCTGGGTTATAACCAAGCAGTTGTTTAGCTTTTTCAATAGATGCTAAAGAGTGTTTTACATCACCTCTTCTTTCTGGGCCGTAATTAACTTCTACATTTTCTATTTCACTATCAAATCTTGCCAAGCTTGTTTTTATAGCCCCAATTAGCTGATTAACAGTTGTTCTATCTCCATAAGCTACGTTATAAACTTCACCTAGAGCATCTGGGTTAGTAGTTGACCCTGCTAAATGATTTGCTTGAATTACGTTTTCTATGTAGGTAAAATCGCGCGATTGCTCACCATCACCATGAATAGTAGGACTGCTATAGGATAAAAACGCTTTTAAGAATTTCGGTATTGCTGCCGCATAAGCTCCGTCTGGGTCCTGATTTCTTCCAAATACATTGAAATAACGCAAACCGATTACCTCTAAACCATGCAGATTATGAAAGACTTTAGCGTATAATTCATTTACGTATTTCATAACCGCGTACGGTGAAAGTGGTTTACCAATTTTATCCTCAACCTTAGGTAAACCCGGGTGATCGCCATAAGTGGAGGAGCTTGCAGCATATACAAAACGTTTAACATCATTTTTATGACAAGCGTTGAGCATAGTCAGAAAACCCTCAATATTTACCTTATTGGTCATTAAAGGGTTTTCAATAGATCGCGGAACGGAACCTAATGCCGCTTGGTGCAAAACCACATCCACTCCTTGTATGGCTTTTTCACAATCTTGCTCATTGCATATATCACCTTCAACAAGAGTAAAATTTGGGTCGCTCATTAGCGAATCAATATTCTCTCGTTTTCCGGTTAAGAAATTATCCAAACAAACTACCTTGTTATCCTTCAATAAATCGGCACACAGATTAGAGCCAATAAAACCAGCACCACCTGTTACCAATACTTTTTTTCCAGTTAGTCTTTTCATATTATTTAGCGTATGATACCGCTCTAGTTTCTCTAATTAAGGTAACTTTTACTTGACCGGGATAAGTCATTTCTTCTTGAATTTTAGTTGAGATTTTGTAACTCAGTTCAGAAGCCTGTTTATCGTTAACTTTATCGCAATCAACCATTACTCTGAGTTCTCTACCCGCCTGAATAGCAAATGCTTTTTCTACACCGGCGTGACTCATTGCAAGGCTTTCTAAATCTTTTAATCGTTGTATATACGACTCAACCACCTCTCTACGTGCACCCGGTCTTGCACCTGAAATAGCATCACAAACCTGAACTAACGGAGAAATCATTGAAGTCATTTCAATCTCATCGTGATGCGCCCCAATTGCGTTACATACATCTGGTTTTTCGCCGTGTTTTTCAGCGATTTTCATTCCCAAGATTGCGTGTGGTAATTCTGGCTCATCGTCTGGCACTTTACCAATGTCATGCAGCAAACCAGCTCGTTTAGCTATTTTCGTATTCAAACCAAGTTCAGACGCCATAGTTGCACACAAGTTTGCAACCTCTCTAGAGTGCTGCAACAAGTTCTGACCATAAGAAGAACGATATTTCATTCTACCCACCATTCGCAACAACTCTGGGTGCAATCCATGAATTCCTAAGTCAATTGCAGTTCTTTTTCCTATTTCTACAATTTCCTCTTCAATGCGCTTTTGCGTTTTAGCTACTATCTCTTCAATTCGAGCAGGGTGAATTCTACCATCAGTTACCAACTGATGCAAAGACAACCTTGCTATTTCTCTTCTAACTGGGTCAAAGCAAGAAAGGATAATTGCCTCTGGGGTATCGTCTACAATAATTTCAACGCCAGTTGCCGCTTCCAGAGCTCTAATGTTACGCCCTTCTCTACCGATAATTCTACCCTTTACATCGTCGCTCTCGATATTGAATACCGATACCGAATTTTCAATTGCGTGCTCGGTAGCAACTCTTTGAATGGTTTGAATTACAATCTTTTTCGCCTCTTTACTTGCATTAATCTTTGCATCTTCGGTTATTTCCTGAATAAGCGCCATGGCGTTTGTTCTGGCTTCTTCTTTAAGTGCTTGAGTTAACTCTTGTTTTGCCTCTTCAGCACTAACATTTGTAACTTCTTCCAGTTTTTTCACATGCTCTTGGTGCAATTTGTCCAACGCTTTTTCTTTTTCGTCTAGCACGTTAAACTGCTCTTTAAGCCGTGACTGTTTTCTGTTGTATTCTGCCTCTTGCTGATTAACGTTTTTGAGCTTTTTGTTTAAGCTCTCTTCTTTTTGTCGAATACGATTTTCCGCTTGTGAGATTTTATTGTTTTTCTCATTAATCGTTTTTTCGTGCTCAGACTTGAGCTGTAAAAACTTCTCTTTTGCTTGAAGCATTTTATCTTTTTTGATAACCTCCGCTTCTGCCTTAGCATCCTCTAGCAGTTGGTTTGCCTTCTGCTGAGTGTTTTTCTTCTGAATTGAATTCATCACGAGCCCTCCTACGACAGCTCCTGGCACCAATCCAATTATTAAACTAATAATGTCCATTTCTCTGTTTAGATTAAAAAAAATGCCCGCACAAAAAGTTCTTGTAAACTCCAAAAAAGTACAAGAATGGAGTATAACCAAAGCGGTGCAAGAGTCCAGCGTCCTTAATTAGAATCTCGTCACAAAATGTGCGATAAACAGGCCTTCTTTTACCAATCGATTTATACTCTCAACGTTTAAAATGTTGAGTTTACAAAACGCAATTATGCGGGCAAAAAATTTCTACCTAAGTAGTTAATATTTAAAGAACGATTTATGAATTAAGTACTTCGTCGAGCTTTAAGTTTAGCTCACTTAGTTCTTCATCCATCAATTTATTTAATGCAGAAGTACCCAATTCTTTGGTGTCGGTGGCATTACTCGCCAATTCCAACGCCGTCATTGCTAGTAAATCTACATAATCTGTGACTACGTAATTTCCTTTGAGTTTTTTTATGTTATTGTTGATCATTTCAGCCGATAATTTCACTTTACTTTCCTCTTCGGCATTTTCTACCTCGATTGGGTAAGCTCTTTTACCAATCTGTATTTCAATCGTTTTCCGTCCCATTACTTAGCCATAATTTTTACACACTTATCTACTTCTGAGATCAATGCGTCAACCTTTTTTCTGAGCTGTTCTTTTTCAAAAGAATCAGTGTCAGTAGAATTGTTTTGACTTAATGTATTTCGCAATTTTGAGTTTTCCGCACGCAACTCTTCCAACTCCTTCAAATTGCTTTGATAGGCATCGATTAATCGATCAACTTTTTGCTTTATTTCCTCAACACTATTAGTAGCCATATTGCCCTACTTAATGTGTTACAAAATTAGCAGGGTAAGTGAGCAAAAGCAAGTTTTTAAAGTCTTTTTGTGCATAGGTACTTATTACTCAACTTGGCACTGTAATGGTGTAGGTTACTTTTGAAATTATCTAAACAGATTATCTAATAATGAAGCTTTTACCCCTCATTTTCGGCTTGTTTTCAATTGCATTTGCTAGTCTCGCCCAAACTAATTTTCGATCTCCAATGGATATTCCGTTACAGTTATCTGGAAATTTTGGCGAATTAAGACCAGGACATTTTCACGCAGGATTGGATATTAGAACTCAAGGAAAAGTTGGGCTAAATACTTATGCCATAGAAAACGGATACGTTAGCAGAATTGGAATTTCTGAAGGTGGATACGGAAAGGTCCTCTGCGTAACTCATCCAAATGGATACACTTCTGTTTACGCACATTTAAGAAAGTTCAACCCAAAGATTGAAGCTTTTGTAAAGTCAATTCAATACGATGAAAAACGGTTTTTGATAGATACCACATTAACCAATCAAGATTTAAAAGTAAGCAAGGGTGATGTTATTGCGCTATCAGGAAATACAGGCGGGTCGGCTGGTCCGCACCTACATTTTGAAATAAGAAATACTAAAACTGAACACCCCATAAACCCCTTGTTTTTTGGATTTGATATTAAAGATAACATCGCACCAAAAGCCTACAGAGTTGCTATCTACGCTTTAAATGAACACAGCCATGTAATGGGAAAGAATGATAAAATCATGGTAAAAACTGTTGGCAATGGCAGTTATTACCAACTGGAAAACAACCAACCCATTCCGGTTTATGGCAAAATAGGTTTTGGTATTTACACACGTGATAAAATAACTGGCTCACCTTTCAATTTTGGAGTTTATTCGATTGAACTTTTTAAAAACAACCAATTGGTTTACCGACATACGTTGGATAGCTTAGACTTTGCAACTAGCAGATGTATAAATGCGCACATGGATTATTACGAAGCCAGTAAAAACCAGCGAAAAGTGCAGCGAAGCTTTATTCTACCAGGGAATAAGCTAAACACCTATTCAAACGTAGTAAACAATGGTGAGCTCTTTTTTATGTCTGAAGACACCACTGAAATGCGTTATGAAATCAAAGATTTTAGTGGAAATACAACCACTGTAAAGTTCAATGTATTTGGTACTCCTCAAAAAACGTTAGCCCGTATTTCTACATTCACAAAAATGCTCATCTACGGAGAGGAGAACGCTTTTGAAGATTCGTTGATTAAAATCCATTTTCCAACAACTTGCTTGTATCAAAATACGGAATTAACAGTCAAATACGAACCAGCAATAGGCAGGTGCGTAACTCCAATTACTCATGTAAATACTTTGTATGAACCTCTAAACGACTACATGAATTTGAGTTTCAATATAGAGAACCTAGACAGCCTTTCAAGAGAAAAAGCCATTGTGGTTTCATTAAAAAAAGACAAAACCATGCTCGCTGCTGAGGGAGGAAATGTTAACGGAAAATGGATTAGTTGCAAAACTCGCAGCTTTGGCCCGTATACAGTTTTTATTGATAAAACCCCTCCCAAATTATGGCCTAAAAACAAATTATCAGGCGCTACTTATATTCAGGCTAAGCGCATATACTTTCATTGCTCTGACGATATTTCTGGAATTGGAGATTACTATTTTTTGGTGGATGATAAATGGATACTGGCGGAGTATGAAAAAAACAGAAAACAGCTCTTTTTTGATTTAAACGATATCAAAAAAACAAAGAGTAGCCATAATTTGGAATTAATTGTGACCGATCGAGTAGGAAATTCTAAACGATACAATTCAACTTTTATCTATTGATTTAGATTTTACAACACTCCGCAAATGTTAAATTGATTGCAATAGAACTACATTTGGGCGTGACTAAAAGGTACTTCATTGCGCTAGTTGTTTTGTGTTCAGCATTTACTGCTGGTGCACAGGTCATAAAACAAGATACCAGTTTAATTCAATTTTCTGGAGTGTTTTTAGACGCTGACAGCCTTACTCCTGTTCCGTGGGTAAACATTGTTGTGCTAAACAGAGATAAAGGTACTACTACTGATTACCAAGGGGCTTTTTCGTTTGTGGCACATCAAGGCG
>CBFICO010000130.1:3166-5755 GCA_965661115.1 Salibacteraceae bacterium | reverse complement strand
CCTAAAATTATAGTGAAGGTGAAACCAGCTAAATTAGCTGCCGGATTACCAAGTAATGTTGCATAAACACCGAATGTAATTATTGTAATTCCGAGTAAAATTGCCGTATTGTAAATGATTTTTGAAAGAATTATTTCTTTTGGATTGGCGATAGAATAATAGTAAAGTAATCGATTGTCAGTGTCTTGAGCAAAGCTTTTGATAATGGTGTTTACCGAGGTAAAAAGGATAATAATCCAGAAAAGTGCAACGTAAGTTTTTGCATTTACAATTTGTTGAAATGCCAAGTAACATACAAAAACGGTAGAGGTAACGTAAACTAAAATACTAGCTAAGCTGTTCTTTTCTTTCCAGTCTTGTAAAAACTCTTTATGAACCAAGGCTTTAACTCGAGTATATTGCATGGTACTAATTCTTAGTAATTAATTATTCACCTTTGCAAAGGTAATCGGACAAAACGTTACACATGAAAATAGATATTCTAGCTTTTGGAGCACATCCAGACGATGTTGAACTAGCTGCATCAGGAACTGTAGCAAAGCATATTGCAGAAGGAAAATCTGTGGCAGTAGTGGATTTAACACGAGGAGAGCTCGGAACTCGAGGTAACGCAGAACTAAGAGCGCAAGAATCTTCTAAAGCGGGCAAAATATTAGGTATTTCGGCCAGGGAAAATTTGGCTTTAAAAGATGGTTTGTTTGAAGTGAACGAAGATAGCCTGAAAAAGGTGATTGAAAAAATTAGAAAGTATAGACCAGAGTTGGTTTTGGCTAATGCTATTTCAGATAGACATCCAGATCATGGGCGCGGAGCCGAATTGGTTTCAAGAGCTTGCTTTTTGTCAGGACTTATTAAAGTGCATACCAATCAAGATGCTTGGCGACCAAAAGCGGTTTATCACTACATTCAGGATAGGGGAATAAAGCCAGATTTTGTGGTGGATATTTCAAAGTATTGGCAAATTAAAATGGACAGTATTATGGCGTACAGTAGCCAATTCTATAACCCAGACTCAAATGAACCAGTATCTCCAATTAGTTCCAAAGAGTTTATAAAATTTATTGATGCAAGAGCTCGTGAGTTTGGGAGAATGATAGGAGTGGAGTATGGAGAAGGTTTCACTGTGGAACGCCCTATTTGCATCGAGGATATTACTCAAATAAGTTAGGGAAAGCTCAAGCAATTCATTCCAAACATATATGCATAAAAAAGCCCGATTCGAATCTTCGAATCGGGCTTTTTCTATTTAGATAACAATATTATTGAACCACAATTCTGTGAGTTGTTTTCTCGTTATTTTTCGTAACATTCATAAAATAAACTCCTTTATCTAAACCGTTTAAGTTAACAGTTTCAGAGTGATTAGAAGTTAAGTTAAGAACACTTTCGTAAACAACTTGACCTACATTATTTGAGATTTTTACGTTAACGTCAACTGAGCTTGTAATACCTTCAAAGTTCACATTAAACTCACCAGTGTTAGGAGTTAGGGTAGATGCTAATTCCTGATCCAATTGCTTCAATGCTAGAAACCTCAGTAGTAATTTTAGAATCAACTACTTCAGACTCACAACCAGTAGTTAAATCAGTAACAGAAGCACCAATTTTACTACCTCTTGGATATTTTGCTGTACTTACATCATAAGTAGCACCAGTTTCACCGGTAAATACCCAGCCACCTGCTGTTCTAGGATGATCATAGTACCACTTAACTCCATTACTAGAGCTAGAAGTAAGTACGTAGTTGCTTTCTGTAATTGTTGGTCCAGCTGGAGCAGCTAATACGTTTACTGTAATTTCATTTGACTTAACAGAATCGTTACATGCGTTAAACGACATAACACTAACAACAGTAGATCCAACAGGTGCTGTTGGGATACTGATTAAAGAACCAGTAGAACCATTGCTCCACTTGAAAGTAGCACCAGTTTGTCCAGTCGCTTGTAAATCAACAGAACCATCTGGGTCTAAACAATTATCAACTACAGAACCATTAACCAAAGCAATAGTAGCAGTTGGTGAAGGTTCAGCATTAACATTTATCATATTAGAACCTGTAAGGGTCCCACCACAAGCAGTTACATCAACTGTATAGGTTCCAGTTGCATTTACACTAACCGAACGTGTAGTTCCAATTGTAGTTCCTGCCCCGTCTTTCCAAGTATAAGTTCCATCAGGATTGATAGGAACAGTAAGTGTTGATGTTTCACCTGGGCAAAGGAATTGCTTTCCAGTGATAATAGCATTTACATCTTTAACTGTGTCAACAACAATTGTGTCAACAGTACTACCACCACAGTTAGCAACCTCAACGGTATAAGTACCAGGAGAAGTAATGTTAAACGTATCAACAGTACCCGGTATACCTTGATCCCAAATAATAGAACCAGAACTACCAAAAGAAGAGTAAGTTACTTTAAGAGTAGCTTGTGAGCCACTTGCACATAATTCTGATACTGAAGAAGTAACGCTAACTTTTGGACCATTTCCTGATTGAGGAGTTTTAATTTCGATAGTTTCTTGTTGTACACCACAAGCAGTAGTAATATCACAAGTATAAATTCCAGGAGCAGTAACTACAGTAGTAGC
>CBFICO010000130.1:0-3156 GCA_965661115.1 Salibacteraceae bacterium | reverse complement strand
ATAGTTTCTTGTTGTACACCACAAGCAGTAGTAATATCACAAGTATAAATTCCAGGAGCAGTAACTACAGTAGTAGCATTAGTTCCTAAAGTGTTTCCAGAAGCATCTTTCCAAACGTACGCAGTTCCACAAGAAATACCTGCGTCTAACGTTGCAGTGTCTCCTCCACATAGTTCTCTTGTGCCTGCAATACCAGTCATACAAATGTCTTTAGAGGCAGAAATTGTAGTAGCTGCTACTTCTAAATAAACCATTTCATTTGTCGTACCGGCATGTGCCTCAGGACCAACAGCGGTACCTGGAGAACCATCCTCCATATAAATCATTCTGAATTTACCATCGATTGCTTTTGGAACTACTCCATAAACACACTCTTCAAAACCAGCACCAGCGTCAGTTAAATCAACAGGGTTAGACCAAGTACAGCCACCATCGTTAGAACGAGTAACCCATTCGTGACGGAAGTGTCTTGAACCGTTGTTGTAAAGTTTTCCTCCAGTAGCAGAAGCGTCTTCCATAAGGTTTGTGAACTTCAAGAAAATATCTCCCGAAGAATTCATACCCACAGATGGGAAAGAAACTATTGATTTAGCTCCGTAATTTGTAAAACCATCAAAGTTGTTTGGATAACCAACTATACCAATTAAGCCGTCGCCATTAACATCTTGGTAACCGAATAATTGTTTCCAGTTATTATCACCATAAGATTCTTTCCAATAGCCTAATCCATTTGCTAATGGGAATGTAGAATATGACTGATCCGTAATATCAGCATCATTCCATCTCCATGTACCGAAGAAAAGGTGAACTTCGCCATTATTATCAATAAGAATATCACCAGTGTTATCCGCTGTTGTAGGAGTATCTAGAATTGCAAAATCTTCAAATTCGAAAGCATCGTGTTCAAAATCTAAAGGAATATGAGTTGACCAAGAACGCCCATTGTCTGTAGATTTTAGTACTCGAGTGTCACCGAATCTGTGGAATACCGCAATTGCCACGTTGTTTCCGTTAGCAGTAATTGCATAGGAATCGGCGTTGATTCCAGAATAAACGTTTCCGTTAATACCTGGAAGAATAACGTTTTTAACTGCCCAGGTAGCACCTCCATCATCAGAACGGCTGTAAACTAAAGCACCATCCATACCCCCAACTATTACTCCGTTGAATGCACCTCCCTGAGCAGGTACTGGCTCTGTTAAAGCAATCAAGTGAACAGTATTGTTATTAGGTCCACCTACACATGCTCTTGGCCAAATAAGGTAACCTGAACCCACTTTTGGAGCAACTTGCGAACCTGTAGGGTCTTTAACTTCAGTCCAAGCACCTGTACCTTTAGTAGAGCGCTTAGAAAGCAATAATTGGTCTGAGGCAGTAGAGTGTGATATAATAATTTCATCACCATTTCCAGTTGTCATGATTGAAGGCCAACCATTTCTTTCTGATTCAACTCTTCCTGTTGGGTTTTTTATGTTCCAAGAAGTACCGTTGTTGTATAAGTAACCTGTACCTCTATTTAAATATGGATCTGCTTGGTCCGACCAAGTAAATGCTGCCGAGAAAGTTCCGTCTCCGTTGTTGAAAAATCTGTTATCGATTGATGAGTTTGTCATCAAATCGTACTGAGAAGATCCGATTACAGTACCTGCACTTGAAGTAGCTCTGGAACCAAAATTTAATGTTGAAAGTGTAGAAGCATTTTTAGCTCCACCATTTGCGCCATACTTATCCCACTTAATTGTTTCTTCAATAGAAGCAGGTACAGCGATGTCTCTTGCCTTTTCGATTGAGACTTGGGCGTTGATTCCAAATCCTGCAACCAATAAGGATGATACTAGACTTAATCGTTTTTTCATAGTCTGTGATTTATTTAATAAATTGTTATCTGAAAATTAAAAATCGTTCAAAGTTAACCAAAGGACCTTGACTTTGCAACATAGTCAAATACATTTCGTAAATGGTTGGTTAGGCTTCTATTTTTTGAAGGCTTTAAACCAAGCTCCTAGGCTAAACCATTTAAAAGTACGCGGTTGTTCGTCGTTCGAATTTCTTGAATCAAACATTCTTTTCTTTAGATCATCTTGTAACACATTCTTACTTGCCAGATCAGAAGGGATTTCATCAATGTATTCAAGTATCTCGTTTTGAAATTCTATCAACCACTGATTCATAGGAGTAGAAAACCCTAATTTTTCTTTTTTATGAAGTACTTTTTTAGGAATGAGATTGTTGTTTTTAAGCATGTTTCGCAATAGCGGCTTGTTTTCTGATTGATTATATTTTAATGTTGAAGGCAATTGAAACGCCCATTTTGCCAGTTTGTGACTGTTTGCAAAAGGAACCCTTGATTCAATAGAAAAGCGCATGCTGTTTCTATCTTCAGCTCGCAGAAGTCCAGTTAAAAAGCCTTGATAATAATCTTGAAGTAAAAATTCGTTGAGGTTTTTTGGTGTTTTATTTCTTGTTTGGTTTTTTTTCGACTGCCCTTGGTGAATGTATTTATAGTCCGAATTAAATTTTGACTGCATCAACTCGCTTAAACTCGCACTGCTAGCAATTGACGATTTTCCAAATTCTTTAAGCAGAAATTTCAGGTTTGCCGGTCCCTGCTTGAATCCTGAAATATCCAGGTTTTTGAGCGTTTGTAATTGTTGAAATACACCATATTTAAGGTATCCACCTAAAAGCTCATCCGCTCCCTGACCATTAATTAGCACTTTAACACCTTGATTTTTTGCTTCTTGCATTACGCAGTATTGAGCGTAAGAACTTGTTGAAATGAGCGGGTATTCATGAGTGAAGGCTAAATCTTCAAAGATTTGAATTAGCCCTTTGCCATCAGGAATACAGGTTTTCCAGTCAAGTTTATGCTTTTTAACTGAAGCTCTAATTAATTCCTCTTCATTATATGGTTGACCAGGGAAGATAGCTGAGAAAACTGGGATACTAATTTTCGGGTTAATTGAACGCATTAGTCCAACAATGGTTGAGCTATCCAAGCCTCCGCTTAGGTTGGCTCCAACGGTAACATCAGAGCGGTAATGAAAGTTTACAGCCTCTATTAAAATACTGTATAACTCTTCGCTATGCTCATCTACAGTTTTTGTAGAGCTAGTATCTATCAGTAATTCTCTAGGGTCAAAGTACCGACGTTTT
>CBFICO010000129.1:0-6084 GCA_965661115.1 Salibacteraceae bacterium | reverse complement strand
CTTGTTTTGGAACCATAATGTGGTGCCCAATAAATGAGCCTCCTTTACTTAAGGGAGCAGCTTCGCCATCAACATAGTATGGTAAATCTGGAAATTGTCTTCTTAAACTGGCATTTGCAAACAGATTTCCAATTCCGCCTTCAATATCTATCCACGAATCTATTTTGGTTGCACCAGTAGCCCAACTTAATGCGTAATACGATTTCTTTTTAGACAACAAATGCAGCGCAAGTGCCTTAAGCATACGGCCCCTTTCTTGAAAAGTTATACTCCGCAATGCAGGCCCACCAGTTTTTCTACCGTAATCTAAAATTTCGCCAAAATTGAGACCCGAACTACTTGCTAATGCAATTTGTTCTCCTGTAATAGCATGAAATAGTGGTTTTCCCTCATCGTTTCCTTCTTGCCAATTTCCTAATACATAGTTACCTAGCTTCATACTTTTTGTTTTGATATAGCTGAAAAATTTGCCCGCCTAAATTAATTATTAGTTGTGAAGTTGCTCGGTAAATCAGTCCAGTTTTCCCAACTAATGTTATTGGTTATGCGTTGCAGTTAGAAAATGAAGGAACTTGAAACTATTAACTAAATAGCAGTTACTTCAAACAATCTAAATAAGTATTTTCGACATTCATTATAAAATATGGCATCAGCAGATAGCAAACTTTGATATTTAGAGCAAATCAACATTTTTAGAGATTTGAACGATGAGGATATGCAGCGCATTGATAATCATACCAATATGCGTTCAATGGAAAAAGGGGAATACATATATTTTCCGGATGATCCAAGCAAAGTGGTGTTTTTATTAAAGCGCGGAAAGGTTAAGATTGGAACGTTTAGCGATGACGGAAAAGAAATAATCAAAGCCATTTTAGAATCGGGTGAAATTTTTGGTGAGCTGGCAATAATGGGTCAAGAAAAAAGAAAAGATTTTGCTCAAGTATTAACTTCCGATGTCAGGTTTTGTGCAATTGGAGTTGAAGAAATGAAAGATATTTTAATGTCTAACCCTAAGCTGAACTTTGAAGTAATTAAAACCATTGGCGACCGGCTAGAAAAAGTAGAGCGTCGCTTAGAATCCTTTGTCTTTTTAGGAATCTCGCCAGCGAATTTTGGAATTTATCTACACCAACGCTCAAGAGAAAGGAACTAAAGTAGGGTACGGCTTAAAATTTAAACACGATTTAATTCACCAAGATATCGCCAACCTAACAGCAACCTCGCGTCAAACAGTAACTATTGTGCTAAATTAATTGCGTGAACAGGAATTCATAAACTTTGACAGAAAAAGTGTATTAGTGCACGATGCAGTTGAGTTTGAAAAAGAAGTTCAAAAAATCCAATAGCCATGAGTTATCAACTGTACGTAGGAGAAAATTGTCACGACTGCTTAAAGGTTCAAAAAACTATTGTGGAGCTTGGAATTAAGCTTGAGGTGAAGAATTTAGATAAAGGAGAGAAGCCACCAATGGACTTATTTATTTTACCAGCATTGCTAAACGAAAATGGAGAATTGAAAGCCTACGGAATTGATATTGTCGATTTTTTGAAGAAACAACCAGAAATAACCTCGTCCAAACCATGGTGGAAGAGGTTGTTTGGGTAGGGTGATGTTGAGCCCTGTGGTCCGTCATTCCTATGTCCCGATAACTATTGGGAGGAATCTCATGAGTTTAATTCTGGTAATTTAAAAAGAAGTAATAAACAACCCAACCAAATTTTACATTTGCAATATGCTAGGAAAGCTGCGCAGGTCATACGGTGAAAGAGCTTTGGAGAAAGTGCTTCAAAAACAAAAAGCAACTGCTCAAGTTTGTTTTTCCGACTTCAAAAAGTGCGTGATTGTATTAAATGAAGACCAATTGGTTAAAGCCGATTTACTAAAGCTAATGAAGCAAATACCAAGCAATAATTCGAAAACTACTTTTCAGTTTTTGAGTTTTAAAAACAAACAAAAAGAGGGAGAAGGAATTGATATTCCTGAGCTAAAAGTATTAACCAAAGCGGATTTAAATTGGTATTTCAGACCAAAATCTATGTCCGTAGCCGTTTGTGATTTGCTCGTTGATTTAACCAATAAGCCAAGTTTACCACTTCAATTTATTACAGCTATGTCTAACGCTAAATGCAAAATTGGCGCAGATAAACCGTGGAATAAAAACGTGTTGAATTTAATGATTCAATCTAAAGAAAAAGATAATATTACCGACATTACAGAACAGTTAGTGAAGTATATGAACATGATAAATACAGGAAAAAATGCAGCATAAGTTTGGTGGGTTAGGAATTGCAATGGTAACGCCATTCGATAATTCAGGTAAGGTAGATTTTGATGGGTTAACTCGCTTAACCGAACACTTGATAGAGGGAGGGGTTGATTTTTTGGTAGTGCAAGGAACTACTGGCGAACCAGCAACCATGAATTTAACTGAAAAGCAGGCGGTTCTTGAGCATGTAAAGAAAATAAACGCCGGTCGTTTACCCATAGTTTTTGGTCAAGGCGGAAACAATACCAAAGCTATTATAGATGGGTTTAAAGACTTTGACTTTACTGGAGTTGACGCCATTCTTTCGGCAAGTCCTTACTACAACAAACCCACTCAAGAAGGAATCTACCAGCATTATAAAGCGTTGAGTGAATACTCACCCGTTGATATTATTCTTTATAACGTACCCGGTAGAACAGCTTCTAATATGTCACCAGCAACCACATTGCGTTTGGCAAACGATTTTGAAAATATTATTGCCATAAAAGAGGCGAGTGGTGATTTAGGGCAAGTGAGTCAAATATTGAAGTATAGACCCACTGGTTTTGCCGTAATTTCTGGCGATGACCCGTTGGTTACTCCGCACATTTCTGTTGGAGGTGACGGTGTTATTTCGGTTATTGGAAATGCTATTCCTAAAGATTTTGGAAAACTTACCCATGATGCGCTAAACGGAGATTACAAAAGTGCGGCAGCCAAGCACCTTCGTTTGTTAGATTTAATTGACTTACTGTTTGTAGAAGGAAATCCCGCTGGAATCAAAGCTGCATTAAAAATCAAAGGTATTTGTGGCGATAATGTTCGATTACCGCTAGTACCTGTTTCTGAAGGCACTGCAAAAGCTATTGAAAGAGAGTTGGAAGGGTTGAGTTAGGTGTTTTCTATACTCAACGCCCCAGAAGGACATTTAGCTATTTGGTCAACTATTTCTTGTTTGCTTGCTCCTTCAGAAGTTATCCATGGTTTGTCTCGTGGTTTCAAACCGATTTTAATCCTCTAGCGCAGTTAGCAGAGTGGGTGCAAAAGGCTGGTTTCCAAACAATATTGATGTCTTCTTTGGGGTATTTTTTCATGGTGGAGAATATAACGATTAACGCTAAAAAATACTACTTTCATACCACCCTTAAATATTAAGAAATGGTTAACCCACAATCTGAAATACAAGCACTTACAAAGGAATTAAACGAGGCAAATTATCAATATTACGTCTTGGATAATTCCATTATGTCGGATTATGAATTCGATATGAAATTAAAAGAGTTGCAACAGTTAGAGGACGCTCACCCTGAATTTGCAGATGAAAACTCACCAACCAAAAGAGTAGGTGGTGCGGTAACTAAAAAATTCAATACGGTTAAGCACGATATACCCATGCTTAGCTTGTCCAACACCTATTCTAAAGAAGAATTGGAAGAGTGGGAAGCTAGAAACCAAAAGCTGACTGACAGTAAATTGACCTACGTGTGTGAACTTAAATATGATGGTGTTGCCATTGGAATAAAATATAAAAAAGGTAAGCTTTTTCAAGCGGTTACAAGGGGAGATAGTACTCAAGGTGAGGAGGTGACCAATAACGTAAAAACGATTCGTTCAATACCCTTGCAATTAAGAGGCGATTTTCCAGAAGAATTAGAAATTAGAGGTGAAATATTTTATCCTTTAGAAAATTTTCAAAAACTAAACGCAGAGCGTGAAGAGCTTGGAGAACCACCTTTTGCTAACCCTAGAAATACTGCGTCAGGAACCTTAAAAATGCAAGATTCGGCCGTGGTGGCTTCTAGAGGATTAGATTGTATGCTTTACGGAGTTTACACCAACGAATCAAATGCAGAAGGGCATTATCAAAGTGTTGAAGCTGCTGCCTATTGGGGAATAAAAACACCAATCGGCCGTAAGCGTTACATTGAAACCTGCAACAGCATTACCGAAATTATGGATTTCGTAAATTATTGGGATAAACAACGCTCTAATCTTCCTTTTGAGATTGACGGTATTGTAATTAAAATCAACGATTATAAAATTCAAGAGGAGCTTGGGTTTACAGCAAAATCTCCTCGTTGGGCAATCAGTTACAAGTTTAAAGCAGAGGCAGCGCTTACTCGATTAAATGAAATTACCTACCACGTGGGTCGAACTGGTGCTATCACTCCCGTTGCAAACTTAGCACCTGTTTTATTGGCGGGAACCACTGTTAAAAGGGCTTCCTTACACAATGCCGATCAAATTGAAAAGCTCGATATCCGAGTTGGAGATTTTGTATATGTTGAAAAAGGCGGTGAAATTATTCCTAAAATAACTGGTGTTGAGACGTCAAAACGAGATCTTTTGGTTATGCCAGTGGATTACATTCGGGAATGCTCAGAGTGTGGAACTGAGCTTATCAGAAAAGAAGGTGAGGCACAACATTACTGCCCAAACGAGTTGGGTTGTCCTCCTCAAATAACTGGAAGAATGCAGCACTTTATTAGCAGGAAAGGAATGGACATTGATGGCTTGGGTTCTGAAACTATTGAGTTATTGTTTCAAGAGAAATTGGTAAAGTCACCTGCCGATTTGTACGAGCTTAAATACAATCAACTGATTGTTTTAGAGCGTTTTGCTGAAAAATCAGTAAGTAATTTACTAGCTGGACTAGAAGCGTCTAAACAAATTCCATTCGAGCGAGTTTTGTACGCAATCGGTATTCGATATGTTGGTGAAACGGTAGCTAAACAACTAGCTAAACACTATCAGAATATTGATGCTTTAATGCAGGCTCCTCAAGAGGAGTTGGTTCAGGTAGATGAAATAGGAGAGAAGATTGCTCAAAGTGTGCGCGCCTTTTTTGAAGACGAAAGAAACGTGCAAGAAATAGAGCGCTTAAAAGCACATCAAATAAAATTTGAGTTGAGCGAAGAGCAATTAGCAAACACTACAAACAAGCTGGAAGGACTAACCTTTGTAATTTCTGGAGTGTTCGAACATTATTCTAGAAACGAACTAAAAGCTATGATTGAAAATAACGGTGCTAAAAATGCCGGTTCAATTTCAGCTAAAACCAATTATTTGATCCGAGGCGAAAATATGGGCTCATCAAAGCTGGCAAAAGCAGAAAAATTAGGCATAAGAATGATTTCTGAATTGGAGTTTGTAGAGTTACTAAATGGTTAATTGATTCATAAAAACTAGACAACTCAAAAAACGACATACTTTTGCAGTCTGAAAACAGTTGGAATATGAAAAACTTAATCGTAACAATTTTATTATCATTAATTTACAGCTTTTCTTTTGGCCAGAATGCTACCTATCAAAGTTGGAAAAGTGTGGCTAACCAAAGAGCCGGTATTTTAAACGTAAACTACTTCGAGAACTATCCTTTTGCATATACCGATCCAAATGGCAAGCAGATGGGAATGGAGATAGAAATTGTTCAAGAATTTCAGAAATGGCTTAAAACGTATAAGGGTGTTGAACTAAAATTGAATTATAAACAGTATAAGAATTTCGACACTTTTTACAACAGCATTAAAGATGGTGGAAACGGTAAAATTGGATTGGGCTCGGTTACCATTAGAGAAGACCGTGAAAAATGGGCTCAGTTTTCTCAGCCTTACTTAAAGAACATCGCATTGCTTACGTCAGCATTAGATGTGAACACCTTGAGTTCGTTAAAAGATATGCCTGAAACCTTTAATGGCCATGTTGCACTTGTTGTTAAAGGAAGTTCGCACGAAAAAGAACTGCTTTCTATTAAAGAAAAGTACTATCCAGAAATGCGTGTGAGTTATATGGAAAGTCCAAAAGAAATGCTCATAAAAATGAAATCTGACCCTCA
>CBFICO010000128.1:0-6093 GCA_965661115.1 Salibacteraceae bacterium | reverse complement strand
AATTGTTGATACAACCTTCCATTTGTTTATTGATAGAGGAGTTTGTGTAGATACCGCCATACAGTCCATACAAGCTGATAGTATTCGCGTAGCTGTTTCAGAAGACACCGTAATTTGCTCCAACGTGCCTAGCTTGAACATTAACGGAAAACACTTTGGGACTGGAACAAATTACCTATGGTCGAGCACAGATGCATTCACAGACCAGCTCAACGCCAGTACTTCGGATAGCAATGCTATCGCCACCTACGAAACTCTCTTTGAGAACACCTATTATTTCCGCTCAATTTCCTCTAGAGGTTGCGTTGGAATTGATTCTACCAAACTGTTTGTAAACGATTTTGGAATTGAGGTTTCCGATTCAGCTAATTTGTGTTTAAACGACACAACTCTTCTTACAGCTATTAGCTTAATCCCAAATGACACCCTTGACGTAATCTGGACTCCTTTTGAAGATATGTACGGCCCAAATGACACCACAACTATAAAAGTTAACCCCGCAGAAAGCAGGTCTTATGAGGTGGATGTAAAAACCTCTAGAAACTGCGTTGCCAAGCGTTCAGTTTATGTTTTTGTTTCGGATTTAGATACTCAACTCGCTACACTTACGGGTAGCCGAGACACCATTGTAACGGAATTATTCTCTCAACTTAACGCTGAGCCGCAAGGATACGCCTACAAATGGTTACCAACTGCCGGCCTTTCTAATCCCACAACTAGCAACCCAATTGCTAGACCTGACACCACAACTGTTTACACCGTAGAAGTTTTTGACCCTGAGGTTCCGAACTGTAAAGTTGAACGTACTTTTAAGGTAATTGTAGAAGAGCTTTTTTGTGAGCACCCATACGTGTATATCCCCAATACTTTTACGCCAAATGGAGATGGCCAAAACGATGAATTAAAAGTTTACGGACGGTATATTGAGGAATTGAACCTGCAGGTTTTTAACCGTTGGGGCGAGTTGATTTTTGAAACTCAAGACCAAAATGAAGGCTGGGACGGCTCTTACGAAGGTGAACAAAATTGGCCTGAAGTATTTGTTTATCAAATTTACGTTAAATGTATTGATGGTCAGGAATTTAAAACTAAAGGAGATATCACTCTAGTAAAGTAATGCTTCAACTAAAAAAACATATCGTTTTTGTTTTTATCGCTGGAGTTTTATGCACCTCGAGCTTTGCACAGGATATTCATTTTAGTCAATTCCTCTACTCCCCCCACAACTTAAATCCTGCTATGACGGGAAATTTTGAAGGTAGGTATCGAGTAGCTGCAAATCATCGCGAACAATGGCGTTCTTTTATCAACCCATATCAAACTACCTCAGTTGGAGCGGACGCAAGAGATTTTATGGACGTAAAAGGTTTTGGCTTGGGCGCAAACTTCTATCACGATGTAGTAGGGATTACAAAATTCAGAACAATACAGTTCAACATTCCTGTTTCGTACACCATCAATCTAACCAGAGACAGCTTACACAGCGTAACGCTTGGAGCGCAGGCTGGCATTGAAAATCAATCGGTTGACGGGAGCCAATCTACTTTTGGTTCTCAGTACAACGGCAACCGATACGACGGTGATTTACAAGGTGAAAACATTAGTGCTTCAAGCGCTTTAAACCCTGTTTTTGCAGGAGGTTTAGCCTATAACATTCGACTCTCAAAACGCTTTAAAGCCCACGCTGGTGTGGGTATTTACAATTTAAATCAACCTGATATTAATTTTTCTACTGGCGCTGGTGGAACGCTGTATCGAAGAACTAACTTTCATTTAGGCGCCACCTATTACGTGGCTCCACAATGGTTTTTCACCCCAGGGTTGATTCATTCACGGCAAGGTAAGTTCCAAGAAACCGTATTTGGGTCTGAAGTAAACTACGAGTTTGACCCTACCACCTATCGCTATCGTGCCTTTTTTATGGGAGTCTGGAACCGTAACAACGATGCAGCAATTATGGATATTGGTTTCTATTACAACTCGTGGCGTGTTGGATTTAGCTATGATGTAAACTACTCTCAACTGGACCCAGCAACCAATAACAGAGGCGGCTGGGAGATTTCTGTAATTTATATCTTGCGCGATTTACTTCCTAAGAGAGACGTTTATAAATATTGTCCAAACTATTTATAGTGACTGTAATCAAATCACTTGTTTTAGCTTTTCTGTTACTGATTGTTGGCTCAGTATACTGCCAATCGCCCAACCAATGGGCAAAGCACGGTAAAGCAGCAATGGACGAAGGTGATTTATATGGGGCAATTGAATATTACAGCAAAGCCTACCGTGCCGATACCACTCGTATAGAGAACCTTATGGCGTTAGCCAATGCCTACCGAATGAACAACAACTACCAAATGGCAGAGCTGAATTACGAGGAAGTATATAGTCGTCCTACTCGAACATTGTATGGAGAGAGTGCCTATTGGCTGGCCAGAATGCAGCAATCGCAAGGAAAATACGCTCTTGCAGCCAAAAATTTTGAACGCTATGCCAATTACGAAGCAGAAAATGGTTCTTATTTATGGAAAGACGCTCGTCAGCAAATAAAAGCCTGCGAGTGGGCCGAAAGCTCAATGAAGGATAGCCTTGAAATACAATTTATGAGTACTCGTTTCGCGAGTAATTACGCTGATTTTGGCGGAACGCTGATTAACGATAGCACCCTACTCTACTCTTCGCTTCAGTTTGTAAAAAAAGACAGCACGCTAAAGCTGGCAAAAAAAGAACGCAATAAAAAGGTGCAGGTAATCGGCGGAACGCTACGAGATTTTAATTGGGTTAGAAATGAAGACTACGATACAATTTTAGCCAACCCTTCATTTCACGTTGGAAACGCCACCTATTTTGTAGATAGCAACTGGCTAATTTACTCTGAGTGTGCGGATTACGCAAATTGCAAACTCAAGTACAGAAGGTGGAATGGCAAAACTTGGGACGATGCCATTGAATTTCCGAACACCATAAACTTAGAAGGGTTTTCGGCAACCCAACCTCATATGGCTATCGTAAAAGGTAAACCAACCCTGTTTTTTGTATCTAACCGACCACAAGGCCGCGGAAATCTAGACATCTGGTACTCTACCTTCGAAAAACGACTTAACGGCTTTAAATACCCCAGAAATATGGGTAGAAAGGTAAATACACCCGGAAATGAAATCACTCCCTTCTATTCAAGCGATAGCAACGCGCTCTATTTCAGCTCCGACTGGTGGGAAGGCTACGGTGGTTTTGATGTACACAAAGTAGAAGTAACTAGTTTGCGCTCCACTAGCAAGGCAGAAAACCTCTCTCTACCCATAAACACTTCTACAAACGACCTGTATTATTGGACTCAAAACAGTTTTGCTTTCGTGAGTTCTAATCGTCCTGGTGGGGCAAAAATGGAGGGACAGACCTGCTGTAACGATATTTATTTCGCCGGTGTTCAACCACCACCGGAGCCCTTGCCTGTTATTGATACCGTTGTTCCAAAAGATACCGCACCAGATACCATCGTCAACACACCTGCTCCATCCAAGTTAGCGGATTATTTACCGGTGCTGTATTTCGACAACGATCAACCCAACCCAAGAAGTTACAGTAGAAGCACAAAGGCTAATTATGCCGATTTGTTCTTAAACTATCAGAAACAACAAACCATTTACAAGCAAGAACTAATGGCAGACAGTAGCTCCAGCGCGATATTATCAGCGGTTGATTCAATATTCGAAAAGAAGATAAATAGAGGTTTCAAGGAATTGCAATTGTTTTTAGAAGCATTGGCCACGGAATTGGATTCAGGCAAAAAAATAACCGTCACCATAAAAGGCTACGCTTCCCCACTAGCGGCTAGTCAGTACAACTTAAATTTATCTGAACGCAGAATTGCTAGTGTGGTAAATTACTTTAAATCTTTTGAGGATAAAAAGCTTACAACCTACCTCAATAATGGTCAACTAAACATAGAACGTGCGCCTTTTGGAGAAACAGAAGCTAAAACCAGTGTAAGTGACTCTAGAACCAACAAGGCGCAATCTGTTTATAGTCCAGCCGCAATGCTTGAGCGCCGAATTGAGGTGATTAAAGTAGTTGAGGAGTAGGTGGTTGAGATTTCGTTTCTTTTTTAGCAATATGCCTCATCCCGCAAGATTAGATGAGCTGATTTTTTTATAAAAAAATCAAAGCGAATCTTCTGTGCGGAATCTCCGTCTACCGACTTTTCAATAGCTACTCTAGTTAAAACTTGAGATTAGCTTCACTGAGCTCCTAAGTCGGTTCCCGTCTTCACGGGAATGACGACAGAGGACTAGGTGCTTGCTGCTTGGTACTAAGTGCTAGGTTAGAAATCCAGTTTAAAACAGAAAAACCCCATAACCTGAACCAAAACATAACTTTCTACAACCCACAATTTAATCTATATTCGAGCCTATGGAAATTGGTGTTCCCATAGCGGTATTGATTGGTTTAATTGCCATTGTATTAGGAGTTTTTGTATTCCTGTACCTGCGCCAAGAGAAAATGATTTTCTTAGCCGAAAAGCTGCCGAAAAACCACGTATTTAACTTCCCTGGAGATGTAGAAGAACGCTTTATGAAACTCGAATCAGGTGAAACCATTCACGCCTTGCAGTTTCGAGTAAAAGATCCTAAGGGTATTGTGTTCTATTACCACGGTAACGCGGGTTCTTTGGCCAGTTGGGGACAGTGGGCAAGTGTTTTTCAGGAATTGGGTTGGGATGTTTTGATGTACGATTACAGAGGTTATGGAAAATCAACGGGTTGGATACACAACGAAACGCAACTGCATGTTGAGGCTGAGGAGATTTACAATAAAATCATTACGGAATATCGCGGAAAACGAGTAATTCTCTATGGCAGAAGTTTGGGTACGGGCATCGCTAGTAAATTAGCTACGCTTCATCAGCCAGAGTCCTTGGTGCTTTGCACTCCCTACTTCAATTTTGACGATGTAGTAAAACACAACTACTCTTTTGTGCCCGTATCCATCTTGCTCAAGTATAAGTTTAGAACCAACGAGTACCTTAAACAAATTAATTGTCCTATCTATTTGCTGCACGGCACAGAAGACGAATTGGTACCTTATGAGTCGAGCGTAAAACTGAAAGACATTGGCAATAACATTGAACTAACCACCATTAAAGGTGCCATGCATTCCGACCTTGTAGATTACCCCGAGTTTAGAGATAAGATTGCTCAAATTCTCAAGTAAACAAATTAGGTGTATTCATTCATCTTTGTGGCTCGGTTTAGTTTCTGGACGAAAGAAAAATACTGTCAGTTTGAGTGATTCCCCTTCCGATTTCCAACGGGACGGAATTGTATCGAAAACAAAGTATTTTTCTCCGATAAAATTTAAAACTAAAAACAACACTAATTCCAATTCATGCATGTTCTAATCGTTGAACCGTTTCTGGGTGGCTCGCATAAAAAGTGGGCGGAAGGCTTTCAAAAACACTCTAAACATAAAGTGGAGTTATTGGGCTTGAGCGCGCACCATTGGAAGTGGCGCATGCGCATAGGAGCTGTGGAATTGGCAAAACAGTTTAACGCTTTATCCTATTCACCAGATGTAATCATTGCCAGCGATATGTTGGATTTAGCTCAGTTTAAAGGATTGACCAAACCCGCCAGCAATACAAAGTTTGTGCTGTATATGCACGAAAACCAAATAACCTATCCTTGGAGCCCGACAGATAAAGACAGGTCGTTAAAACGCGATTTTCACTACGGATTTGTCAATTATACTTCTTGTGTTGCTGCCGATGAAATCTGGTTTAATTCAGCTTACCATAAAGCCTCTTTTTTGAGCGAGTTACCAAAGTTCTTAAAGCAGTTTCCAGATTACAATCAGCTCACCAGTATTTCCGAAATTGAACAAAAGTCGAGGGTAATTCCGGTTGGAATTGAAACTCCAATTGCAACTGAAAAATCGAAAAATGCTGTTCCAAGAATTTTATGGAACCATAGATGGGAATACGACAAAAACCCCAAGCTATTTTTTGATACACTCAAGAAAATCAAAGCCAAAAAAATTCCTTTTGAGCTAGTGGTTTTAGGCGAATCGGGAGCAAAACAACCAGAAGAATTCAAT
>CBFICO010000127.1:0-6097 GCA_965661115.1 Salibacteraceae bacterium | reverse complement strand
ATCAACTTTACCTTATTGAGCAACAGCTAACGTACTTGAAAGCAACAAAACAACGGTATGTACAATTCTCTTCATTTCGTCTTGCTAGTATACACGCATTACAGGATATCGTTTGTGTTCTGGTTCGTAATAATATGAACGTTCAAACACCCAATAAAGTTGAGCCATATGATTCTTAGCAAAAGCCTCGTCTGTATTCCGTTTCTCTTCAAATTCTTGTTTTAGGTCTGGGTTAGTTTCTAACAATTCTTTTGCAATGGGGTCAAAAGCAAAATCAGAAAACCATTCTTTTTGCTGCATTACATTGTCAAAGAAATTCCACCTAAAAAAAGCGTCGGCTGCAGTTGGCTCCATGGTTTCCAGCAAATAGCGTTTTCCGGGTTGATTTAAATCTATTATCGCATCTCCTTTATAAAACTGCACCTTTTGGAAACTTTCAGAAGCAGTTACTTCCGAATGCAAGTAATGTTTTTCGTAGGGTTTATTTGGAGAAGATACCTCGTTCAAATAGTACATTCCCCCAGCAATTACCGAGTCTTTTTGTAAATACTCCATTCGGATACCTTGACGTTCAATATTAGCTATTATACGTCTGTAGCACTGCGGAATAACATAGAATTTAGGAGCCGTAACTCCTTGTGTAGCGATATAGTTTCTGTAAAAGGGAATTTGAAAGGTTGCCTTTTTGTTTCGATTAAATAAACGCCTCGGCAAACCTGTGGTTTCACTTTCAATCATTTCTAATTCATAACCTTTAAACAATAACGTTTCTGCGGTGGCGGTATCTAACATCCAATTCAACGCAAACTGATTTTGATTTAAATCGTGTTCATCTGCCAATTTTTTTATTCTGATTAACTCATTACTATTTCCACTGGAAAACACACAAAGCGTTCTTAGTAATTCGTAGGTATATTCTACTCTATCCTTAAACTTTGCGTACTTGTGTCCTTCGCTGATAAGTCCTACCGTATTGAACAGATTTACATATCCACTCGAGTATCTCGGTGTTTCCATAAAATCCTTTATTCCTTCTTGAGGCGCATCCTGCATTAAGTAAACATATGGAGTAATTTCCTTACCCTTCTCTTCCATTTTTCGATACAAATAGCCTTCTAACTTGGTGTAGGTAAAATCGGCTAAAACAGGATTCATTTTATTTCGTTGAGATACAATTAATGTAAGTGGGTACTGATGGTCACTACCATTTGTAGTGTGTGTATCCATAAACAAATGCGGTTTCCATTTATGGTAAATCCTTTGAAAAGACTCCGTGTTTAAAGCATCTGTTTTTATAAAGTCTCTGTTTAAATCCAAGTGCTGATAATTGCCTCTAAAACCGCATTCTTCGGGCCCAGATTGACCTGAGCGATTATATGGTGAGCGGTTTAGCATTCCTCCTATGTTGTATACAGGAATGGCAACCACAATTAAATTGGGAAACTCTTTTCGGTGCTTTGCTAAATAATCAAATAACAAAACGGTTGCATCCACTCCACAAGATTCGCCAGGGTGAATTGCATTGTTTATGAGTAAAATAGATTTTTTTGTCCTATCTATTGAATCTGGATTGAAAACTCCGTCTACATTAAAAACCACGGTGTGCAAGTGTCTTCCTACGTCGGTTTTTCCTTCGGTTGATATTGAAATATAAGGGCTGTAGTCAGCAGTTTTTTCTAATAGTTCTATTGCTTCTTCATAAGTTAAACTCTGGTTAGTTAAATACTTGGTATTTTTTACCTGGCTAATTGCATTACTCGACACGAGCAAAAGCAGTATGATAGCGAGAAAGATACTGAAGTCAATACTTCCTTTAGCTCTGTATTTATAGTGTATTCTATCCATTTTCACGTGCCCCAAATATACAGTTTGAAATACTAGATTTGTGGTATGAAAAAAATTACAATACTACTTGCAGTGCTTTCGATTTTTGCCTGTAAAAACCGTGAAAATCGAGCCACGGAAACTCAAAAATCAGAGCAGCAAGCAACTGCAACAAAACATGAACCAGTTGAAAAAGAAATAACCGTTGCTGTTAGAAGAATCAACCCATATTGTGGGGGTGCAGCGCCTTCTGATGAAATGGAAAGAATGCGCATGCAAGGAGAGCCTGGAAATGACATTGTTTTTTACATTACCAATAATAATGGAGTTTCTATTCGACTTAAAACCTCTGAAATGGGTACAACAAAAGCTAGTCTTAAACCTGGCTCGTATTGCATTAAAGAGGGATATAAAATTGACCCAGAAATGAAAAAAGTTTTAGCTAATAGCGATTGGAAAATTGATGAGGAGTGCATTACTAAATGGAACGCAAGCTGTAATCATGAATTTGAAGTAACAGATTCCACTACCACAATTGGCTTTACATATTATGGTCGTTGTGGTTATGAAGGTCCAGTACCTTGCATAACCAACGCAGGATTTCCACCACCTTGATACATGAAATCAATAAGTTTAAAACAAGAACTGGAAGAAAACTGCAGTAAACAAAATGTGCTGCAATTGGCTAGAATAGCTGCTTCTAATCCTTCTTTTATTGATGAGATTTTTTCACTAACTGAAGACGATTCATTCAAGAAAAACTGGCTCGCAGCTTGGATTTTAGATCATTTAAATCAGATTGAACCAGAAGCCCTCCTTCCCTACTTAAACCGTATGACTTTATACTTGCCAAGTACGAAAAATGAAGCTATACAACGAACATATTTGAAAATAATATCTACTCATACTTTGCCCAAAAACAATGAGGGAATATTGATGGACACTTGCTTTAATTTACTCAACAAACCTGCTACCGCTGTGGCAGTAAGAGTTTGGTGTATGGATATACTAACTCAGTTTACTGAGCGCTACCCAGAAATAAAACATGAGCTAAAACCAATTTTGGAATCGGTAGCCCAAACCGGCACAGCTGGTGAAAAAAATCGGGCGTTGAAAAAGCTTAAAATTCTGGACAAGGAATCATAAAGCGGCTACGGCGTTTTCTTTTACGCAAATTTTTGCGCGAAGCGAATTCTAGAATTGTACTCACTTCGTGTGCTCCGCCAGAGGTTGCTGAAGTTAATTTAGATACCGTAACATCGTACGAATAACCAATAGCTAATCCGTTTTTCTTATATCCGAAAAGCAACACAATAGCATCGTTATTGTTTAGTGAAGCATCCGCCTTTTTTAGTGGAATACCTCGGTACCAAATACCAAACAGGAAAGGAACATAGTTGTAATATCCTCCAATATCCAATTGGTCTCTTGTGATTTGATGTTTGTAATTAGCCGCCAACATTACTTGAGAAATGATGCGTTTTTTAATGTCTTTTTCTACTGGAATATTCCACCCACCTTGAAGCGAAAATTTCGGCTCAATTCTAGCGCCACTTCCCACCAAAGCTATATCGGGACGATTTATGTGGTGAACAGAAGCGCCAAACCAATAGTTGGTAGAAAACCCAATAGCGCCAGCATTAATATCCATACCGTATTTCGATCTTGAAATATAATCTTGCTGTGAAGCAGAAGTTGTAGCACCCGTTTGCAATTGATCGTTAAACAGCAATTCACCAAAATCCAAATGCCTATTTACAACACCAATCTGTAAAGCAGGTTTCCAAGAAAATTTTCGTGTTACTCTAACCCGGTGCGAATAGCTAAACAAGACATTGGTGGTTCTTAGTGCAGCAATACCTGCCCTATCGTGATAAGCCATTAATCCTACTGCACTGTTGTAGTCGTCAAAATTGTGTTCGTAACTAAACGCATACGTAGAGAAAGCCCTTGAATTGGACACGGCTGGCCATTGGTTTCTGTAGTTTAAACTGAATCTACTTTGTACGGTATTACCCGTAAGGGCTGGGTTTACAATAAGAGGTGCAGAATAAAATTGGGAAAATTGAGCGTCTTGGGCGTTACCAGAGTAAACTACCACAACACAGAAAATTAATGATATGTACCTCCTAATTCCCATTACCTAAGTAGCGTTATTTCTCCTGCTTCTTCAAAAATATTCCCGTTCAAGTACTTTCCAATAGCTTTCCACACGTACACATCTTGCGGACATAACTCTGAACCTCCTCTATAATATCCATCCCAACCTGTAAGGACATCTTTAGATTCAAAAACTAATTCTCCCCAACGGTTAAAAATCAGTAATTGATAATCCACAACACCACCTTCAACAATTGGAAAGAACACCGAGTTGTCTAGTGTTTTTGGGTCATACTTTCCGCCATTGCCACCTCCAGGGTTTGGAGTAAATGCAGTAGGAAATACTAATGAGCCTGACGCTGTTGCAGTAACTGCATTTTCAAAGGTATCTGCACAACCAAAAGGGTTATCCGCAATTAAGGATATAGTGTACACTCCAGCTTCCTGATACGTGTGTTCTGGGTTTAATTCTGTATAAGTTGTACCATCTCCCATATTCCATAAATAAGTATCTGCATTATCCGACAAGTTGTATAAAATCAGCGGGACATTTGGCACACTTACCTCATTAGGACGATAATCGAAAAACGCTCTTGACTTGGCATGAACTATAACGCTGTCCTTTTTAATAACATCAACTATGTCGTTATCTTCGCCAATAACAGTTACGCTCAAGGTATACACCCCAGGCCGATTGTAGGTGTAAGGAGCTGGATTTTCTGCACTACTAGTTCCACCATCACCATAATTCCATAAATACTGCTTGCCGAATAAACTATTATTTTCAATATTCAAAGTTAGCGGTGAGCAGCCAGGCGCAGGCGCTTTAAAATCCACTACTGCTCTTGGTGGTTCTATCTTTATTATTTGTAATGCCGTATCGCTACAATTTGAAGTTGAAGTTATTAACGTTATTTCATACTTTCCCCAAGTAGCATAGGTTTTATCTACAGGAAATTTATCCGTTGAAGTAGAGCCATCACCAAAACTCCAATTATAAGCCCATGGCCCTGCTGAACTATTGTTTGTAATTACCACAGTTGCATCTGGGTATTTTTGATTGATTGGCGTTGGCACAAAAAGAGCTTGAGGCTGTGGGTACACCGTTACCGTTTTAGTAACCGAATCTTTACACCCATAAAGCGATGTAACTACAAGCTCAATAGAGAACTGTCTGTTTACCGTATCGTTATTTACAAACACGTTTCTAGGATCGGAAATTCGTTCTGAATTGCCATCGCCAAAATCCCAGTTGTATTGATTTTCACCACTACTTGTGTTGGTAAACTCCACCTCGTGTTCAGAACAAACACTAGTATCGTTTATAGAAAAATCGGCATTAATTTGAGGGTAAACCTCCACTTGTTTTGTGGTGGTATCCCTACATCCTTTTTCGGTTTCGGCAATTAAACGCGCAGTAAAAATCTTGCTTGCCACATCAGTATGTGTAAAAGTGTGGCTTGGGTTTCCGTTACTTTTTGAAGTATCACCATCGCCAAAATCCCAATAGTTATTTAGGTTAATACTTGAGTTATTTGTGAACGATACTAATAACGGTTGACATCCCCGTTGCACACTGGTATTAAAACTAGCTATGGGCAATGGATAAACTCTAACATTTATTGTACTTGAATCCTCACAACCAAAACCACTTCTTACCTTTTGCTTAACCGTATAAACGGTATCTACCAACAATGTATTTTGAAATATATGGGAAGTGTTTTTAGAACCTGCATTAGAATTATCTCCAAAATCCCAATTGTAGAACTGAGCGCCTTTTGAACTATCGGTAAACGCAATTTCAAGATCGGTACAACCACTGGTATCGTTCTGAACAAATTTTGAAATGATTTCGGGGAATACCTCTACTCTAGAATCTGCTGAGTCTTTGCAGCCATATCTTGTTTCTACGTTAAGTTTTACCGTTCTAAAAATGCTATTAGACCCTGTATTTGTGTAGGTATGCATCACCGTAGAATTGTTGTTTCCTTGAATGGTTCCGTCGCCAAAGTCCCAAATATTGCTATCTGCAATTGAAGAGGTATTGTTATAGGTAACAACCAACTCATGGCATCCTCTTAAAATTGGATGGTTATACTGTGCAACAGGCAAAGGGTAAACCGTGATGGTATCTTGTAAGCTATCAATGCAACCAAACTGCGAGGACACCACC
>CBFICO010000126.1:0-6263 GCA_965661115.1 Salibacteraceae bacterium | reverse complement strand
CAGAAAGTTTCAAGACTCCAGGACCGCTAAACCCCCAATGAGTAATTAATAAAGGACCAGTATTCTCAAGTTTTTCGCCCATAATGCGTACACGTGCATTTGCAGCTACGGCGCCACTTAGTGTTGTAATATTTTCGTTGGGAATATTAAACGTATATAAACTAGGAACTGGGTTCTCGATGCCATGTCCTGTATCAACTAACCACTGCAGCCCTTGTAATTTAGGTGAACCTCCTGTAGCCAGAATTACTTTATCAAACCCTTCCTTTTTTCCATTTATTACCAATTGAACTTTTGATGATTCAGAAGTTAACTTTTCAACTCTACATTGAGTTTTAAGAGTACACCCTGCTCTATTAAACTCCATAGTAAGCAATTTAATTATGGTTTGTGAATCATCGGTTGTCGGGAACATGCGATTATCCGATTCTGTTTTTAATTCAACTCCTCTCAGCTCAAACCAATCTATTGTGTCTTGCACAGCAAATTGATAAAACGCTTTTTTAAGAAATCGCTCTCCTCTTGGGTAATTTTTGGATAAGTCCTTAATATCAAAACAATGATGCGTAACATTACATCGCCCACCTCCACTTACCTTCATTTTGGAAAGCACTTTATTGGATTTCTCGTATAAGAATACCTCGGCTTGACTATGATGTTGTTTTGCCGATATTGCCGCAAAAAAACCAGCAGCTCCTCCTCCAACAACAGCCACTCTCATGTTACAAAACAGATTTTATAGTGTGAGCCACTCCATTAATCGAAAATCGCTCGCCTGTACTTTTACCTTTTGCCGCCTGACCAATTGGAGAAAGCATAGAAACGCAGTAATAGCTTTTGTCCTCGCATTCCATTTTACCGAAAGGAACTCCAAAAAATAAATTCATTTTTTCAGTTTCAACTACTGCTCCAGACTGAACTTCTACTACCCTTTTATCCGGGTTTATTTGGATTAATTGAGTTTGAAGCTGTTGTAATGCATCCAACTGTTTTGAAAGGTTCTCTTGCTCTAATTGAGCCATTGCTCTACCAGTTTCGTGCTTATCTCCCGCACTACTTTTAGTTTCGGAATGTGTTGATTCTTGAGCACTAATTAAGCTGTCTTTTAGGAACTTCTGTTTCAGTTCTAGCTCTTTCCTGCATTGAGCTACAAGAATATGTTTAATCGATTTTGACAAGTTTAGTTGTCATTAGAAACTGCATCTGCCAATGCAAGACTCAACGCCTTAAATAATTTTCCGTCAGTAATGCGAGCTCCATTTTCTGTCATAGCAAAAAGTTCTTGCTCACGTTCCATTTTGTATTCTCTACTGGCACTGTATACCTCGATATCCTCAGGTGGATTTGTCATGGCTTTTTGCACATCTTTTGCCACGGTAAAATCTATTTCAGCAGAAACGCCAATCTTCATTCCTACCATAGTAAGCTTTTCTAAACCACATTGAAAAGTCTGCACCTCTTTAGAAGTTCTTATTTCTAGGTATTCAATTTTACGCATAACTGCCTCAAAAATCACATCGCTAAATAAATCCATGATTTTTATGGCTTCTTTTGGTTTCTCCTCTTTTATGCTAGTCCAATCGTCTCCAGTAATTCCGTTTACAGATAAATAATCAATAAACTCTGATGTAAATTCCTTCAATTCCTCGTGACTTAGCAATCTATATTTAGGCATAGTGTAAACTTTTTGCAAATTTACTCAGATGCCTCACCCAACAACAGAAAAGGCTAACACAAATTATTACCAAACTTTACAAATCTTCAGGTATTGGTGTTGAGTACGGCATTTTAACTCCAACTAATTTTGTCATATGATTTTAATTCTATTGCTGGTAATTCTCGTTTTGGAAGTTTACCCATTTTTCGTTTTACTCAACCATTTTCCAGAATCAAGTCAGCTGCTATTTACGCTTATTTATGTTACAGCTTCCCTCCTCTCTTACATCGGAATGGGATACTACCTATTCACTTTGCGAGTTCGTCAATCTTACTTCAAGTACGAACATAACCTTGTTTTTAGCATTGGTTTCTCATGGATTGTAAGTAAAATTATTTTAGCAATAGGGTTCTTTCTTGAAGATGCTGTTCGATTGATTGGCTATATATTGAGTGAAATTGGGGTACTAAGTTTACAAGAATATCCTTTTAGATTATTTACCTACGATACTGCGGTTACTGGTTTAGGTGCAGCGCTTTTTCTTTATTTGATTTATGGAGTTGCTTATGGAAAGTATCACTACAAGCTCCGTAAAGTTAAGCTCAATAATACTCATTGGCCCGCAGGGTTAAAAGGCTTACGAATAGTTCAAATTTCGGATGCGCATTTAGGTTCTTTTGATAAACCTTCGGGATTTCAAAAAGGCATTGAGATGATAAAGTCAACCAAACCCGACTTGATTTTATTTACGGGTGATTTAGTTAATAATCTAGCAAAAGAAGCTGAACCCTATATTAACGCATTTAAATCACTCAAAGCTACTTATGGCAAATACGCTATTTTGGGAAACCACGATTACGCCGATTACATTCAGTGGGACTCAAGAGAAAACAAGGTCAAAAATCTTGCAAGACTCAAAGAAATTCATGCTGAAATGGGGTTTAAATTACTAGACAATGAGCATGTAAAAATCTCATACAATAGTTCAGAATTATATATTGCTGGGGTAGAAAATTGGGGCTTACCTCCTTTTCCTCAATACGGTAATTTAAAAGAGGCTATAAACGGAATTCCAACTGATGGCGCAACAATTCTTATGTCTCATGACCCTTCTCATTGGGATGCGGAAATTTTAAATCACCCGCATCACATTGAGTTAACACTAAGCGGACATACTCACGGAATGCAATTCGGCATTGACCTGCCATTTTTTAACTGGAGTCCAGTAAAATTTAAATATCCCCGCTGGGGAGGGAGTTATTTTGTGGGTAAGAAGCATTTGTACGTTAATAGGGGTTTTGGTTTTTTGGGTTTTCCAGGCAGATCAGGGATTAGACCTGAAATCACGCTATTTGAGTTCAACTAATCTTTATACATGTAATCTTATAAATGTTTGAGTGCGAGCAATAAAAATTTACCTTTATTGGCTTAAATACTCAAATTATGAAAATATCAATTACTCCAATAATCTCTGGCCTTTTCTGCCTTCTCAGCTCAACCATTTCAGCTCAAGCTGACTACGTTTTCAGTGCTTCCGCGGGCACTTTCACAGAAATTACCGGTGGTACCAACGTATCTAAAATAGAAGCAGATGATGAGGTGTCAAATGGGATTTCTTTAGGCTTCAATTTTGAATTTGGTGGTGTTACCTACAATCATGTAGCAGCTAGCTCAAATGGGTTTATGTATCTAGACACAAATAATACCGCAAGTAGAACGGGAAACAATTTAGACGGAGTAGCACAAGCCATTATTGCACCATTGTGGGATGATTTAGATGGCAGAGCAACCAACTCAACCGCTTCTTACACAATAACCGGTACCGCTCCAAACCAAATCTTCACTTTTGAATGGCTCAAGTGGGAATGGAATTACACTTCAGGTAATGAAGTGATTTCATTTCAAGTAAAGTTGTATGAAGGGTCAAATAAAATTGAATTTATTTACCGTCCAGAGTCCGCTAACCCTACAAACCCGACTGCCTCTATTGGTCTATGTGGAACTCAAACCGGTAGTGGATCTTTTTTATCATTAAACGGAACAGGTGCAAGCCCTTCAGCCTCCTCTACTTTTGAAACTACTACTCTCTCCTCTACGCCAGACTCAGGTAGAACATATGTTTTTACCGAACCAACTTGTAAGTCTCCGGACAACTTAAGAGATTCGCTTACCACTGCTAACGCAGATGTTATCCTATTTGATAGTAAAGCAGGTTCAGGTAAAACAGTACTTTATGAATACGGTTCGTTAGGTTTTACTCAAGGAAGTGGCACAAGTGGATCAGATACAACTCATTCAAGAGGAGGGAAAATCACTTTAACTGGTTTAAATGGAGCTACATCTTACGATATTTATGTAAGAGTAATATGTACTGCAAATGATACCTCTAAAGCCACAAAATTTAGCTTTTCAACAACATACCCCAATCCGCAAAAAATTGATTTTACTGGTTTTACAGGTGCTAACTTAAGCACTTTACACAGTGGTTGGAGCGAAGCACGCGGCAAACCTAGCCCCTCTGGAACAACAAGCGCTTGGACTAATTCAAATGCAACGCAAACAACAGCACTTGGAAAACCTACAGCTAGAATAAACCTCTACACAAACACAAGAGAAGAATGGCTTTTGAGTCCTAAAATAAATATCAAAACAACTGATAGTTTGCAATTTAGTGCTGCTATGACAGACTGGAATAATGGAGGACAAGGAAGTGTTGGTGCGGATGACAGTTTAAAAATTATGATTTCTATCGATGGAGGAAATAGTTGGGATTTGATTGATGCTTTTACAGCAGCCTCTTCTCTATCTAATAGCTTATCAGAACATAAATACAGCTTATCTAGCTATGCAGGTAGTGCGAGTATTATTGGCTTTTTAGCCCAAGATGGACCTATAGATAATGCAGATGATTTTGATTATCATATTTCAGACATTTTTATCGGAACTAAACCACAAAAAGACATTTCCGTTATTGATGTACTCGAACCTATTGATGGTGCTTGCGGTTCAGATTCCATGAAATTTAAAGTGGTAATTAAGAATAATGGTTTAGCAAATCAATCCAATTTCCCAGTTTATGTCAGAACCACAGGCTCAGCCAATACTACATTAACCCATTCAGTACCTCTTTCTAAAGCAGGTGAAACTGATACGATTACTATTGGAAGCATAAATACTAGAACTGGTGGCGCCTATACCATTTGGGCCATTAGTGGTTTAAATCAAGACGAAAACCCCTTGGATGACACACTAAAGTTAAACCCAATTTCTATAAATTCTATACCACCAACCCCTACCATTCCTGCTAGTGTTTCTATTTGTAACGGGAACGACACTACTATAGTAGCTTCAAACTTGGGTACTGGTCAACGTTGGTATAGGGCTTCATTGGGAGATTCTATTATTTCAAGAGATACTTCGTTTACGGTTACTGGACTAAATTCAAAAGACACCTTATATGTGGAAACCTTTAGTCTTTTTGGAGGAACGGTTGGTGCGGCAAATAACTCTATTGGAAATGGAGGTACTTACACATCGTTTACAGATGGTTTAGTTTTTAACGTTACTAAAACAGTGACTATTGATTCTGTTACCGTCTACCCAGGCTCAGGCGGAAATGTGGTAGTGCGATTATTAAATGCTTCAAATACGGTTCTACAAACAAAAACCGTTAGTGTATTTGGCGTTACAACAGGTGAAACTATACCTGTTGGTTTTACTATTAATCCTGGAAACGGTTATAAGTTGGATGCAAGTGGCTCTTCGGTAAGTAACTTTTACAGAAATAGTTCAGGGGCTGTATATCCTTATAGAAGTTCGAATAATTCGATACAAATTACTCAAACTATTAACAATTTAGCCGGTTACTATTACTTCTTTTACAACTGGCAACTGAGATCAGAAGGCTGTCCGTCAAGTCGAGCTATGACAATATTAGATACCTTACCTAGCCCACAATTCAATTTAGGTCCAGATACTACCTTTTGCAAAGGCTTGGTTAATTACACCTTGAATGCAACTACAAATAATGCTTCTTATTTATGGCAAAACAATAGTATAGGTGCCACTTACACAGCAACCAACCAAGGGAAATATTGGTGTAAAGTAACTGATCAAACGGGTTGCTCTGCTTCTGATACAATGGAAATTAATGCATTTCCCGCTCCAGTAATTAACTTCCCCAATGTGGTAAATCAATGTACCAATTCAGATACTTTGCGCTTGCGTTTCGCTACTCCTATTGGCGGAGTTTATGGGGGAACAGGCGTCACCAACGGCATCTTGGATCCAACAAAAGGTCAAATTGGTAGAAACCTCATAACGTACGCATATACCGACCAGTATAATTGTGTTACTGTTGATACGGCTTTCTACGATTTGTTTCAAGCGCCTTCGGTAACCTTTACTGGCAGTATCTCTTCTTGCGAAAACGATAGCTCTTTTGAGTTAAC
Source organism: Salibacteraceae bacterium (assembly GCA_965661115.1). Taxonomy (GTDB): domain Bacteria; phylum Bacteroidota; class Bacteroidia; order Flavobacteriales_G; family Salibacteraceae; genus UBA6770. The sequence goes on along the minus strand of CBFICO010000126.1, from coordinate 155 downwards.
CGGTGGAAGTCCAGCTGGAGGAACATACGCTGGAAACGCGATAACTAATAATATCTTTAATCCTTTACGATCATCAGTAGGTACACAAAACTTCACCTATCGTTATCAAGATATGAATGGTTGTGCAGATTCTGCCAATGGCAGTTTGACGGTAA
>CBFICO010000125.1:0-6326 GCA_965661115.1 Salibacteraceae bacterium | reverse complement strand
GGTCCATTGCGCCATCATTGTTTAAATCAACTGATGCAACGGTTAAATCAATTTTGTTGGAAAGTGGAACATCTATAAAATCGTTGGAAATCAACTCAAAACTTGGAATGTTTTTCGTGCCCACATTTTTCCAGTAAAAAACTGCATTCCAAATGCTATCGCCATTATTGAGTTTATAGCTAGACCCAAGAATATCCAATAAGCTGTCGCCGTTTATGTCAATTAGTGTAAATCTAGATTGCTCACCAAGGTCGATACACTCCGACGATAAAAAATCGGAACTTAGAACTCTTTTAAAGCACCCCGTATCATCAATAGATTCGTAATACTGAATATGATTATGGTTGACGCTGTTGAGGTCATCCATTGGTGAGATTAAAAAATCTTCAATCGTATCCTTATTAATGTGCAGCGTGTTAATGTTTGGAAATAGTGGCATTCTGATGGTGCTTGTTTCAACCGGAAAGGAAGTGTCTTGAGCAGTCATTCTACCCGATTGTTTGTTTCCGTTGTTATATAACCCTATTACCTTTTCTTCACCAGCAAATCCAATAAGCAGGTCGGGTAACCCGTTGCAATCCAAGTGTGTAGCGGTGAGATTTGCACCGCCGTGCCTAGAGCCCGCAGGGAGGAATCTTCCTTTGCAATTACCTAGGTTTACATAAAATCCATTCAGATTATCTTCAAATCCACCCCAACAAAAGTTGGTAAGTGAAAGCTCTAGACTATCAAGTGAATTGTGCTTGTTGGCGCCAGTGTTTTCGTAAAAATACACCGTTCCCAAACCAACAGCTAAAACCGCTAAATCCAAATCATTATCTCCGTCTAAATCCGCAAACGCAGGTATTTCAACTGGGCCAGCGTTTAATCCGAATGTATTGCCACTGTACTCAAAAGATGCATTGATGGTTTTTCGTCTGGAATTATTTGGGTCTTTAAAAAGTACCCTTTCAAATTTTAGTTCGCTAGAGTTAGTAGAAACATTTTTATTGAATGCTACAAAACCGTCGTCGTTAAACACTTGGTCGGCGAGGCCATCTCCATTGTAATCTTCAAAAAAACTGAAGAACCTACTGCTTGAAGGTCCGCTTTTGTAGGCTCGAGCATGTCTGTAATGAGAGCCAGGTCTGGTGCGGATAAATGTGCTGTGCTGGAACGATGCTTTATCAAAAACAATTAAATCAGTTAAGGTATCTTGATTAAGGTTGATTTCTGAAAAAATAGGGTTGAGATAGCCGCCCATCCATGCGTGATTTAGGGTGTCTTTTTTTACAGTAACCACCACGGAATCGAACAAACGGTAGTCTTTTAGCTTAACATTTTGCGCAAATCCGGTAATTAAAAAAGCGCAGCCCAAAAGGGTAAGGAAACCTTTTTTCATGGTACAAATCTACTTGAGAAAGACACAAAAGATTTAGGTTAGTTTGTTTAGTGAGTCAATCCGTTTACTTGAATAACAGTTTTAGCGTATTTCTTGTTTTTTGTTCAATGATGAGCTCTTTGTTTTTAAGGATTTCTTTCAGCAGCTTTTCTTTATAATGGCGAATAGTTAGTAACTCAAGATTTGTGTTGTATTTAACCGAAAAATTCTTGTTTAGTTCTTCTATAAGTGAGTCCGTTTTTCTGGTGTCTGTATCTACACAAATGGTGCAATTTACTGCCGAATTTTGTACAAGATTAACCTCCAATTTATGCTCGAAAAGAGCGTGGTAAATTTGACTCATTTGTTGTTCTCCAATAAAGGATAAATCTTTAGAGCTAACCGTTAACAATAGCTGATTTGGCTTGTAGATATAGATTAATTTATCTGCGTTAAAGTTTGATTTTGAGTCGATTATACTCCCATTGCACTCTAAGTTTTGAAATGACCGAACTTGTAAAGGGATGTCTTTTTCTGCAAGTGGTTGTATGGTTTTTGGATGGATGATGGTGGCGCCGTAATAACTCAATTCAATAGCCTCTTTGTAGTTTAGACTTTCAATTAATTCTGGTGTGTCAAAATACCTCGGGTCGGCATTTAAAACGCCATCGACATCTTTCCAAACCACCAGTTTTTTGGCATTCGAAAAGTTGGCGAAAAGTGCAGCAGAATAATCAGAGCCTTCACGTCCGATGGTGGTCATTAAATTTCCATCTGTACCACCAATAAATCCTTGAATTAGATTGATTTTATCTTCTTGAAGCTTTTCGTTTAATAATTTTTCTGACTCAGAGAAATTGGGCTTTGCTTTTCTATGTCTACTATCGGTTATTAAAATTTTTCGCGCATCCAGCCACTCCACTTTGAGGCTATTTTTTTTGAGATAAGCAGCCAAAATTTTTGAAGAAAGTAGTTCACCTGCCGGAATTATTTGATCGTAAACTTCATCGTAAGGAGTGTTTTTGTTGTGTTGCAGGTAGGTCTCGCAGTAGTGTAAAATTTTGGTTAAGCTTTCTGCTGCTTCATTGTTTTGTTCCCCAAAAAGATCCGTGATAATGTTAGTGTGAAAATTCTTTATTGAGCTAAAGTGTGGTGATAAATCATTGTTAGAAAAGTGCGCTTCTACAAGTTTCTCAAGCGCATTAGTGGTTTTATCTAACGCCGAAACTACCACTATTTTAGAAGGTTCCGATTTAACAATTTCCCCAATATTTTTAATTGCTTCAGCGCTTTTTAATGCCGCTCCACCAAACTTGTAAACTATGTTTTTCATGGTAATTTTTTCTTACTTATCAAATGTAAAACCTTGACTATTTGTTCTTGTGGAACAGTTGAGGTGTTGTTCACAAATTACATTTGATCGAGAAATACATAAAAGGTAAAAATCGCAATTCTTAAAGCCTGTTAATCACTAGAATCAAAAAGGTTGTATTTTTACAAGTTATGTTGATGAAAATGCGCCCAACTTTCAAGAAGCTGAAGGCGTCATTTAGTTGAGTTAAAGTAAACAAATAAAAATATGAATTCATCCATACGCAACCTTAAGTTACTCCTAGTTCTGCTGGCCATTGGGGGCTTAACGAAACAAACTTCGGCAACGCATATTGCAGGTGGAGATATTACCTACAAATCGTTAAACGATACAGACTATGTAATTACACTTACAATATACAGAGATTGCTCCGGAGCAGGAATAGGGAATGGGAGTAGGGAAGTAAGGCTGTTTCACGACCCTACCTGTTCGTCTAATCCAAATTCCAATTTTGGAACATTTTATAGCTGGCCATATCAATCCTATTTTTTACCATTAACAAACACAGGAGGTACTGAAGTTTCTCAGCTATGTTCTTCTGTTGCAGATAGTAGCGCATGTTCTCCAACAGTTGCCAAACAGAAATATCCAGGGTTAGAAAAGTTTGTTTACCAAGATACCATTACCATTCCTTTTAAGTGTGATTCATGGACTGTTGCGCATTATTTTAACGCCAGAAGTTCCTCGATGAACGTTGAAAACCCAAATGGTGCTTTCCAGGATACAACTAGAGTTCCACCTACAAGTCCAAGAAACGGACGCCCATTTTATACCTATGTAAAAATCAACAACGATTACTCTTTTGCTTCAGGAAATTCAGGCCCAATTTTTACTACAGACCCAATTCCGTTTTTCTGTAAAAACATTCAATCAACCTACAATTACGGAGTTGTTGATCCTGATGGGGATAGCCTCTCTTTTGAGTTGGTTCCAGGTGAGTACATTCAAAGAAAATTTCCAGGTGTATCTTCAAATTGTAACAATATTACCTGTGATACTAATAAGCTCAATTTTAGGCAAGCATTTTTAATTTATCGTAGTCCAGAATACACTTCGGCAGAACCTCTGCACGATGCAGTAATTAATAAGTTTAACGGGACTTTAACCTTTAAACAGCGGATTAAAGGTAGATATGTGGTTGTAATTAAAATTACTGAATACGATAAGAATAACCCAGATAGTGTTAAAGGTGAAACCTACAGAGATATTCAGTTTCAGATTGATGCATGTGGCGGAAATAACCCTCCAGCACTAAGCTCAGGTGGAGTTTTTGATGTTCAAGGTGGTGTTAAAACTTCAAACACATCGTTGAAGATTTTAAAAACTAGTAATCTATGTTTTAAAACTTCTTTTACCGATGCTGATTTAGGAGATACGCTGACAACTACAAGCAATCGAGCTACAGTACTTGTTGGTTCAGTAGATACTATCTCAGGTGTTAATCCAGATACCACTAAAATTTGTTGGACTCCTCCTGCAAATCCGCTCAGTTCCTATTCTGTCACCTTTACGTCAAAAGATAACAATTGCCCTGTTAAGGCAGTCACCTCTCAAAATATCAGAATAGACATAGTTGACGCAATTAATAACGTAAACATTACCGAAACGAAAGAAACATGTGATGGGCAAAACGACGGACTTTGGACGGCTTCTTTTGATGGCGGTATAGGACCTTTTGGTTATTACTGGATTCGAGATGGAATTGATACCCTCAGGGTAGATTCAAATGTGCTTACCGGTGTTTCCAGAAAAAATGCATATTCGGTGGTTGTTACCGATAGTTTTAATATGACCTCAATTCAATCCGTGGCAAAAAACCTGCCTGCAACACTTCCAGTTCGGGTTGTAGCTTCAACCGTTAACGACATTGATTGTGAAGGTGGTTGTACTGGAAAGGTTCAAATTACGTCCATGATCGGAGGAAATACCAGTAGCCCAGGTGTTGGAGGGTATTTTTATCGGTGGAACAATTCAAGCGATACGACAGCTACTGCTGATTCACTTTGTGCTGGTACTCACCTAGTTACAATTACAGATGATAACGGTTGTGATACTGTTGAGCAGTTTTTTGTATCACAGAAGCCTGTAATTGACGTTGCAATTACAGACAGTTCAAATATTTCTTGTAAAGGTGGAAGTGATGGTACTGCAACAGGTACAGCAAATACCATTGAATGCGGTGTTTATCCTTCTACTGCAACCAAATGTGCAACTGCCAATTTATCCAATGTGGCTATTGGAAATGGAGCTACAGGTAACACTTTCGTTGGTTTACCGTCGCCTTTTGTTTCAAGCACAAATGCAAAGCAACAGTATCTTTACCTTGCCAGTGAACTTACGTCAGCGGGCTTTACGAAAGGAAGAATTTCTAAAGTTTCGTTTTCTTTGTTGGGCGCATTCCAATCGTCTTTTTCGGATTATACACTTGCAATAGGTTGTACCGACTCCGCTAATCTTGATAACGGTTTTATCAGCGGTGGTTTTGAGGTTTACAGTGTTGGTACACATTCTTTTTCACTAGCTGATCTAACTTCCTCGGAGCCCGAAATTGTCTTCAATAAAGAGTTTGTTTGGGACGGTACAAGCAACATTGTAATCCAAATATGCAATACAAAACTGGCAACATTTAACGCTCAAATGAGGTTTACAACAACCCCTCATAATTCAGTAGCATATTTTGCCAATGACACCTTAAATGCTTGTCTTTCAGATACCGCAACTACCATTGTGAAAACAAGACCAAACATTAAATTTCATTTCTGTGATGAAGGTATTTCATATTCCTGGAATTCTTCACCGGTACAAACCGATAGTGCAGCAACAGGTCTTCCTGCTGGAACTTACATTGTTACTGCATCTAACCTAGCAGGGTGTGAAGCAAAAGATACCGTTACATTAACGGAACCGCCTGTAGGGTTAACATTAGGTAGTACAACTATCAATACAATTGATTGTGCTGGAGATACCAATGGCTCAGCTAGTATTCAAGTAACAGGCGGTTCTCCCGCTTTTACTTTTGTTTGGCCTACTGGTGTCATTACTCAAGTAGGTAACGATAGTATTGCAACCAACTTAAGGGGCGGTGTAAAATATCGCGTAACCGTTACAGACTCAAAAGGTTGTGAGGACACGTTAACCGTTCTTTTAAATGAACCGAACGGAATCACTTTCGGAACAAGTACACAAAACAATGTAGATTGTTTCGGTGCCAGCACTGGAACTATAACCGTTAATCTATCTGGCGGTACTACGCCTTACAGTAGTACCTATACTTGGTTGCCAAATATAAGTACTACCAATAGCGCTACTAGTTTAGCTGCAGGCAGTTACTCAGTGACAGCTTCTGATGCAAATGGTTGTCAAAATGATACTACGTTCGTAATTACACAACCATCAGACACAATGACCTTCGGTACCAGCACAGTATCTGATGTCGATTGTAAAGGAGGGTCAAATGGTAGTATTACTGTCAATTTATCTGGCGGTACCACGCCTTACAGTAGTACCTATAATTGGTTGCCTAATGTTAGTACTACAAATTCAGCTACTAATTTGTCGGCTGGAACATATGCAGTTACGGCAACCGATGGTAAT
>CBFICO010000124.1:0-6657 GCA_965661115.1 Salibacteraceae bacterium | reverse complement strand
ACAAATTGCGAACGGCGGCCCCGTTTGTGTTACGCACCCAGAAATCACACGATTTTTTATGACCATTCCAGAGGCATGTCAATTAGTACTTGAGGCTGGAGCTATGGGTAATGGTGGTGAGATTTTTATATTTAATATGGGTGCGCCTGTAAAGATTATTGACCTCGCTAAGAAGATGATTAAGTTATCTGGACTTAAATTAGGACGTGATATTGAGATAAAAATTACCGGGCTGCGATCGGGCGAAAAACTATACGAAGAATTATTAAACAACGCAGAAAACACCATCCCGACTCATCATCCAGAAATAATGATAGGCAAAGTTAGAGACTACAATCTTGAAGAAATTGAAGAGGATATAAACAAACTAGTTGAATCTCCTAGTGATAAAGACAATTTTGAGCTAGTGGCTCAAATCAAAAAATTGGTTCCTGAATTTGTGAGTCAAAACTCAATCTATAGCAAGCTGGACGCTTAACCGTGCACTTGTTCTGTTGTACCAAACTGAGCAATAACCTCAGCCTCATATTCTAAAAACTCATTCCAAACTTTATCCACATCAAGCACGCCCTCTCCGTATTTTCTTGCAAACTTTAAGAACATAGTATAATGCTCTGCTTCAGACTTCATGAGGGCAAAATAAAACTTGCTCAAATCTTCATCTTTTATATTCTCAGAAAGCACCTTAAAACGCTCACAGCTTCTCGCCTCAATCATTCCGGCAAACAATAAACGGTACACCAATGATTTTTTTCTATCCAATCCTTTTGGAATGAATTTGTACAGTAAATTAACGTAGGCATCTTTGCGTTCCCAACCCAATTGCAACCCACGCTCCTTTAACTTTTTAATCACCATCTGAAAATGAGCCATCTCCTCCCTTGCCAAATCTGACATGGCCTCTACTAAATCTAAATACTCTGGATAAGTAACAATTAAACTAATTGCAGTTGATGCCGCTTTTTGCTCACAAAAAGCATGGTCGGTAAGAATTTCTTCAATGTTTTTTTCCGCAATGTTCACCCAGCGAGGGTCTGTAGGCAATTTTAGTTTGAGCATTTTAATTTCTCTTTGGCGCACAAAACTAGTACACACATTTCAAAGAAAAGCTTAATTTGTAGTTGTGGTAAAAGTAATTGCACATAGAGGAGCTTCGGCTTACGCACCTGAAAACACATTAGCAGCGTTTAAACTGGCTATGGATCAAAAAGCAGATATTATAGAATTGGATGTAAGGCCTACGCTAGATCAAAAAGTTATTGTTTTTCACGATGCAAAACTTAAGCGCACTACGGGTAAAAAAGGCTTTGTGCGTATGCGATCGCACAGTTTACTAAAAGAAATTAATGCGGGCAGTTGGTTCAGAAAACCAGAATACGAACACGAACAGATACCGGATTTTGACGACGTTCTTCAGCTTACTGAGAACAAGTGCGAATTGTTGGTGGAGATTAAAAGCGAAGGAAAAGTTGTGCGACTCAATTTTTTGCGTAACCTGATGAACTCCATCACAAAAGCAAATGCAAAAGAGCGCGTGATTGTACAATCTTTTGATACCCGAATATTAAACATTCTGCAAAATCATTATCCAGGCTTTAGGTATCAGAAATTAATAGTAGTAAAGGTTCCAGGGTTTAGGGTGCAACTCGACAAGCGCGTAATTGTAGAAAATATTCTGAGAAAACCACACTATGAATCCATTAATGTAGATCACCGTTTTATAACAAAAGCCTTTATCGATAAGGTACACAACAATAGCAAAAAGGTGTACTGCTGGACAGTAAACGAACCACTGAGAATGAAGCGATTAATTGAACTCGGCGTGGATGGAATTATTAGCAATGTACCCGATGTTCTAAAAGAGATAATCGCAGAGCTGGAACCAACCAAAGAACCAAGTAAATAACCAACTCAAGAAAGAAAATAAAATAATTTTGCAGCCCCTTTCATTGATTTTGAAAGGTTAAAATATATCTATGAAAAATATTTTGCTCCTTTGGAATGTGTTGCTAACCGCACTTGTAGTTTACTTATTTATGTCTAATCCTTCAGTTAAAAACACAGAAGAAACCTCTTCTGATTCTACTAAAATTGAGGATGTAACTCCAAAAAAAGAACTGCTGGGCAACAATGTTTACTACGTTAATACCGATAGCCTTTTTAAAGGCTTTGTAATGTACGAAGACATGCAAGAAGAATTGGTTGCTGAACAATTGCGCATGAAAAACAGGTATCAAGGAAGATACACTGCACTTGAAAAAGAATACAACGACTTAAGAGAACACGCTCCTTACATGACCCAAACACAAGGAGAGGAAGCTCAAAAAGTTTTGATGGCAAAACAGCAAGACCTCATGAAAATGGAGGAAAAAATGACGCAAGACTTAGCCAAAATGGAACAAGATATGGTCAGAAAAATTAAAACTTCGCTAACGGCCTATTTAGAAGAATACCAAGCCAAAAAAAATTACCAATTTGTATTGGGTAAAAGCGAAATTGGTGGTGTGTTATATGCTGCAGACGACCTAGACATAACCGACATGGTTCTGGAAGGGTTGAACAAAAAATATCAAGAAGAAAATAAAAGCGCAAAATGATTATTGCACAACAAAAAAAGAAAGAGAACATTTTAGAATACCTCATATACATGTTCAACATAGAGGGTATGTTACGTACGCTCAATTTTGACATGAATGAAGTTGAAGCGGCATTGGTAAATCAATACGATGTTGACGAGGCTAAAAAGCAAGAAATCAGAAATTGGTACGCCAATCTTATTAAAGAAATGAGGAGTACTGGTATTGTAGAAAAAGGGCATTTAGAAGAATTACACGAAATTATAAATGAGCTCAACCTGCTCCACTCTACCCTCGTGAATATTTACCAAGATGAGCAATACAAAAAACTAAACGCAAAAGCCAATGATGCTATAATTGACTTAATTGAAAAGTCTGGCAAGAAAAACATTGGTCCTATTGAAGCAGCGGTTAATGGTTTATTCGGGCTGCTTATGTTACGTATGAGCAACAAAGAAATTAGTCCGGCTACCGAAGCGGCGTTTAATGGTATTTCTGAAATGCTTGCTCTACTCGCACACAAATACAACGAGATGAAGGCAGGTACTTTGGGTATGGCTGCTCATTAGCGGAATTAGAGAGGATAAAACTTATTTGTATCCCCCACAAATCCTAAAAGATTGGACCAACCAAACATATACTTAGAAGGTCACTTTTTTGTTCCTTTTTTATTCTTTTAAAAATAATAAAAGGTGGAAGATCGGTCTTACCGAACAAGCTCTATGAGTTTTTCGGCACAGGCTTCTCGAGCTTTAATATTGCTGTAAACAAAAAAGAGACCAAGTTTCCAAAGTCTCTTTTTTATCTAATCTGGGGTGGAAGATCGGTCTCGAACCGACGACCTCCTGAACCACAATCAGGCGCTCTAACCAACTGAGCTACAACCACCGTTTTAAGGGCTGCAAATGTAAAATAAATTCTTATCTAAAATCAAAATTGACCTGCAATAAAAACCATTTTGTTAGGTTTGTCCAACTCCATTTTGGTTGATGCAAAAAAAACTGAACATCCTTGCTCTTTCTAGCTGGTATCCTAACGAAGAGGATCCGCAGTTGGGAATATTTATACAACACCAATTGGAAGCAATTGCTACGCTGCATAACGTTACTTTAATTACACTCAGGCCAGACCAAAATAAACATTCCAATCAGCAAACTATCAAGTCTGGAAACCTTACCCACCACCAATATTCTTATCGACCTAAAAATCTAAAAAAATGGGCGTGGTATAATGCCTGGTCACAAATACTTCGGTTTCATCAATCCGAATCTTTTGACTTAATACACTTACATGTGGCCTACCCAATTGGAATTATTGGTTTGCAAGCGCAAAGTATTTTTAAAGCACCAATTATATTGGGCGAGCATTGGTCGGGTTACGGATCTTCAAAAGAATACAAAGGCACCATCAGAAAGTACTGCACCAAAAAACTGATGAAGCGCTCAAAAAAAATTGTGGTTCAATCCAACTATCTTAAAAACCTTATGTTGAGTCAAAACCTAAAAGGTGATTATTCTATTGTCCCGAACATTGTAAAATTTTCGGATTTAAAAGACTCAAAAACTGCATTAGAAAATTTCACGTTCATAAATATTGCTGACCATATAGATTCCGATAAAAACATTTCTGGATTGCTTAATGCATTTGCAATAGCGCTAAAAACTAACCCTAAACTTAAGCTGATTCAAATTGGCGGTGGACCTGACACTAAAATGCTACATAACCTTTCTAAAAAACTAGAACTTGAATCTTCTATTAATTGGAAAGGTCGATTAACAAATGATGAAGTACTGAAATGCATACACTCAAGCAACGCTGGGATTGTAAACAGTAATCAAGAAACATTTTGTGTTTCAGCCTTTGAGTTAATCGCCAGTAAAAAACCAATTATTATTTCCGATTGTGGAGGTCCAGTTGAATACCTTCCTAAAGGGTTCGGTAAAAAAATTGAAAAGAACAACAAATCATCATTAACAAAAGCCATACTCGATTTTGCAGCTCAACCTGAACAACCTGCCATGGACAAACCGGCTGAAATTGTGCGAAAGGAGTTTTCTGCCAATCGTTTTTTGGAGCGAATTAATAAGGTGTATAATTCAGTGCTAGAATAATGATTTACAAGATTGTAGGCACCACCTTTTCTAGAGGACTTATCGCAATTATTGGATTGTGTACGCTCTTGCTAAATACCAAATTTTTAGGTGCAGAAAAATTAGGTGAGCTAGCCATTTATTTGATAATCCTGAACCTGGTAATTCAAGTTTCTGAATTTGTTGGAGGACCTTCTCTCGTGTACCTTCAAACCAAATACAGTAAAAAACAGCTATTGGGGATCTCTTATTTTTGGTCTATTACGGTTGGATTAATTTCCTTTTGCATTTTGCAAGTTTTCCCGTTTGATAAAGAAGTCCCGCTATTCACATTGGCAGTTTCATTCACCCTTCAATCCATTAATCATGTTCACTTACACTTTCTGGTAGGAAAAGAAAAAATTGGTCAATACAATTTAACTGCTTTATCGTTTTCTATGGCTCTTTTTGCTGGACTATTTTGGTACTACACTACAACTAACGATATACAGCTGGCAACATTTTTCTCTATTTATTCTATTGGCCAGTTCATAATGGTTTGCATCTCATCTTGGTTTGTGTTTAAAACAAAGGATAAGCATGATAAAACTAGAAACACTGCCGAACTATGGAAAGAAACTTTTAATTACGGTGCTATAATACAGACCACTAATCTGCTTCAATTTGGGGTTTATCGTTTAAACTATCTAATTTTAGAAAGTTTCAGTTCACTAACAAGCTTAGGAGTTTATTCTCTTGTAAATCAGCTGAGTGAAAAAGCACTAATTCCTGGAAATGCAATTAGCACAGTACAGTATTCTAGCATAGCTAATACTAGAGAAAAACAAACAGCCATAACCCTTACTTTTCGTTTAATCACATTGAGTTTAATGATAACAATAGGAAGTTGTGCAATTTTATTGGCTGTTCCTGAAAGTTGGATAGCCACAATTTTTGGTGGAGAATTCGAACCTATCAAATCTTTATTTTGGTATTTGATTCCAGGGTTAATATTTATGTCTATTTCCACTATTTATAGTCACTATTTTGCTGGATTGGGTTTGTATAAGTATAATCTTCAAGTAAGTGCAGTTGGGTTGATTATTAGTATTGGCGCGTGTTTTTTAATTATTCCAAGCTACGGAATGATGGGTGCAGCCATAGCGGCATCATTGGTTTTTGCTATTCAAACCATTTATCAAGCCATACTTTTCAAAAAGGAAATAAATATCCCATGGCCTGATATCCTTGCCCATCACATTCAATCCGTTCATTTTTACCTCCAAAAATTAAAGTCTGTTTTGTAGAAATGTGTGGCATAAGTGGCATAGTGTTTAAAAATGGTGCGGAAAGAGGTTTGCTTTACGAGCAAATTCACCAGATGAATGAGCTTCAAAAACATCGAGGTCCAGATAACGAGGGCATAACCATATTTAATCACGAGAATAAAGTAATTGAGAACAACTCAGCACCAGCACAATTAGCTTTAGGTCATAGAAGACTATCCATAATAGATTTGACTCCAGAAGGCAACCAACCTATGACGGAGGAATCTGATCGGTATGTAATTACCTATAACGGAGAGATCTACAACTACCTGGAATTAAGAAAAGAACTAGAAGAGAAAGGTATAGGGTTTAAAACCAATTCCGATACAGAGGTATTGCTCAAAGGTTACATTCATTGGGGAAATAGCTTATACAAAAAGCTTGAAGGCATGTGGGCGTTCGCCATATTCGACAAAACGAAAAGCACGCTAACCGTAAGCAGAGACAGAACAGGTGTAAAACCGCTATTCTACACAAACAACACCAATGAATTTCGATTTGCGTCTGAGATAAAGGCACTAATTCCTTTTATTCAGTTTGATATAAACCTAACATCATACAATCGATTTGTGTTAAACAACGAAGTACAATTTGAGTCCGATACTTTTTTTAATGACGTATATGAACTTCAGCCCGGATATGAGTTAACCCTTGATTTAACCAATTTCAAATGTTCAAAACGTC
>CBFICO010000123.1:0-6713 GCA_965661115.1 Salibacteraceae bacterium | reverse complement strand
TTCTGTACGCCCGCCTAATGGACGGACAGGGAATCTCACAATTGAAGATTAAAATTAATTGAGATTCCCGACTCGTGGCACTTCCCTGCCTGTTCGGCAGACAGGCTCTAGAGAATGACGTATTATAAAAATAGTGTCATTCCGAATGTTGAGCAATGTCATCCTGAGTTTTTCTTCATAGAAGAAAAGTATCGAAGGAGATATTGCGGTAAATAAGCAATTGTTTAAAGTAAATCAGCCTAGTCTCCTTCGATACATCCGCCGCGGCAGACACTCAGGATGACATAGGCATAAAACCATTAATATAATTTTTAAGAATTTGACCTGTATTTAGTTTAATCAATGAAAAAACAAGTACCCACTAAAAATGGCTGCAATGATACCAACAGTATCCGCGATTAATCCACAAACCACCGTATAGCGAGTGCGAGTCACGTTTACTGCACCAAAATAAACGGCAAGCGTGTAGAATGTAGTTTCTGTAGATCCTTGAAAAACAGCTGATAACCTTCCAGCAAATGAATCAGCTCCAAAAGTTTCCATGGTTGAAACCATCATTCCTCTAGCGCCAGAGCCACTCAGTGGTTTCATAAAGGCGGTTGGCATGGCATCCACAAAATCTGGATTTATACCTAATGCAACCACACCATAGTGTAACCCTTCAACTAAAATATCCATAGCGCCACTAGCTCTAAAAACACCTATGGCTACTAGCATTCCTACCAAATAGGGGATGATTTTTATGGCTACGTCAAAACCTTCTTTAGCGCCTTCAATGAAAGATTCGTAAACGTTTACTTTTTTGCGAATAGCTAAAGCAATAAATGAAATGATCACGGTAAAAAGAATCCCGTTACCTAACAGCGAACTCACTTTTGATACTTGGTCGGGCGATAGGCCAGTTAACCACCATATAAAAAGGCAAATTGCTAACGTCAAGGAACCCAAATAGGCCAATACAACTTTATTTAATAAGTTGATTTTTTGGTATAAAGAAACAGAGATGAGTCCTGCCAAGGTTGCAAAAAAGGTGGCTAGTAAAATGGGTAAGAATACATCCGAGGGTTGCGCAGCACCTGCCGAAGCTCTAAGTGCCATTACGGAAACTGGAATCAACGTTAGCCCAGAAGTATTCAGCACCAAAAACATAATTTGAGCATTGCTTGCCGTGTCTTTGGTTGTATTGGTAGATTGTAATTCGTTCATGGCTTTTAATCCTAGGGGAGTGGCTGCGTTGTCTAACCCAAGCATATTCGCTGAAAAGTTCATCATCATGCTGCCCATTGCTGGGTGGTCTTTTGGTAACTCTGGAAATAGCTTTCTGAAAAAAGGTGCAACCAATCTAGATAGGATGTTAATCGCTCCTCCGTATTCGCCAATTTTCATTATGCCTAGCCAAAGCGCCATGATTCCTATCAGGTAAATGGCAATTGAAACAGACGTTTCGGCCATATCGAAGGTAGATTGAACGATAGCGTAAAAAACATTGAGGTCGGCCTTGTCGAAATGCATACCGTATTCCAACAAAAAATCGCGCAAGAAATAACCAATTACACGTAGGATAGCCACTACAAAAGCTACCAGGAAAAATCCTATGAAAATGTAATTGAGCGCCATTGATTCAAAAGTAGAAGGAGAAGCAGTTTGAATTAAATTCACATTAGGTAGTTATAAACACTCATTTATAGAATTCAGCTCATAGGTTCATCTGCCGCTGGATAAATAGCTATTTTAGCCTCTCAAAATCTAAACATGAATCAACACATAATTCGATTATTTCTTGGGGTATTTATTAGTACAGTGCTATCTGTCAATGGTCTAGCTCAATCGGGTAAGGGAGTGATTAAAATTAGAACCAACCCAGATAGTGCCATTGTAAAGATTAATGGGGTGCGTTTAATGAAACCCGATAGTCAAAAGGTATATTATCATTTAGTGGATACGGGAGTGAGTACGTACCAAATGTGGGCGCCAACTTATCAGCTACTAGAAGGAAAAATTAGGGTGTTTGAAAACGATACGGTTTATTTAGGTAGGTCTTTGGCATTAACAAAGGTTTACAGAAGTTACCGAAGAAAAGAAAAAGCTAAAGAGAAGATAAAACCGTTTTTATACATCGTTCCGCCGGTATTGGTTACGGCTTTTACAATTGAATATTTTGCCGGAATTGGAAAACGTACTGAAGCGATTGCCGCTTCTGAGGATGTGGTTTATCAAACGATTGAAAGTTACAATAACGCTATTTCACAAACTGAAGCAAGGGGCTCCAGAGATGATTATGAAACAGCTCGATATTATTACAACCGCAATATTGAGGCTAAAAATAAATTCACTAGAAATCAGGTAATCAAAATCTCAGGTTCAGCACTGGTAGGAGTAGCCTGCTTTTTATGGGCAGAAAAAATGGAGAAAAAAGAGTTCATAGAATCTCCTAAACTCACCAATTTAAGGTGGAGTATAGACCCATTTACCAATTCATTTTGTATAAACCTAACATTTTAGAAATGAGATATCTTGTTATACTGATTATTGCAATGCTTACTATCTCATGCGAGAAGGATGTATTTGAGGGGCATGAGTTGGAGTACAATAATTATGAATCTGATTATCCGGATAAACGGATAGTGATTCTTGATGAAGCGGAAAAAAGAGCAACAATTGGCTCTTGTGCGCTAATTCTAAAATTTCATCTTGACCTTGAGGGAGTATATATTCATCCGAGTAAAATTGGTAACATTCTAATTTTCGAAAATGGTGAGAACATAGACATTGTTAAGCATGATGTTACTGAGTATATTTTACCCAATAAATGCTACAAAGAAGGTCGATATATGCTCATTTTAAGAGATGCCGACGGTGTAGTAGTTGGACAGCGCACCAGGTTTACATATAGACCATAACTACCTTTCCAAATACAACAACTCAAACCCTTTAAAATAAGGTCCCTGTAAAACCATACTGTTGCTGCTAAATTGCACAATAGGAAAACTACTTTGGTTGATTACCAAAGCACCATTTTCATAAGAATAGCCATTTCTGAACTGAAACAAATAAAACTGCTCGCCATTGTGTTGCACAAAAATGCTGTCGGTCGTTATCTCGTATTTTTCACTGAATGTTCTGCTGCTATCAATGGGTAAATCAAAAATGGAAATAGTAGGGTCAATTTCTAATTGCTCTCTGGTTTCTACCTTGATTAAGGTCCAATTACCCAGTAGTTGACTTTGAGTAGGGTAGGTTACCCGCACAGATTTGCTATCTGTATCTTTTTTGTTGTTCTTTTTGCTGAATGAGGTGAGCTGTATCGAATAATTGCCTCCTTGGTAATAGGCATAGGTAACGCTCGTTTCGTTACTGAATTTAGCCCCGTTACCAAAATCGTATAGGTTGTCGAATCCTTTTTCAGAACAATCTGTTGTAACAACGGGCGAACCTACCAATGTTGAAGTGGTGTTGATTTCAACGCATGCTTCTGGTTGGCGGTTACAGCTAAACACGAAAGAGAAAAGTATAAGCGTTAAGCTATACTTTAAACTCCGAAGTGGTATGAAATTCAAGATCTGGGTAATTTTCACGTGCTTTTTCTAACATCCATGCCGAGGGTGCTAAAAATACTGGATTTCCGTCTTTGTCGTAACCCACGTCGCTTCCTTTTACTTTAACGAACTGATCCAGCTGTGACTGGTTGTCTGTAGTAACCCAACACGCCATGTGATAATTTAATCCTTTAAAATCGCAAGTTGCGCCGTACTCATTTTTTAGTCGGTATTGAATTACTTCAAACTGCAGGTTTCCAACGGTACCAATAATTTTAATGTTACCCGGTTGTTTGGTAAAAAGCTGCGCCACACCTTCTTCCGTAAGTTGCTGCAATCCTTTATCGAGCTGTTTGGTTTTCATTGGGTCTTTGTTTACCACCTCTTTAAACAACTCAGGAGAGAACGAAGGAATCCCTTTAAACATCATGTCTTCACCTTCGGTAAGGGTATCGCCGATTTTAAAGTTTCCGGTATCGTATAATCCAATTACATCACCGGGGAAAGCCTCTTCAATAACCTCTTTGCTTTGCGCCATAAATGAGGCAGGGTTGGCAAACTTGAGGTTTTTACCAAGTCGCACGTGCTTGTAAAAAGTGTTTCGTTTAAACTTTCCAGAAACAATACGCAAGAAGGCGATTCTATCTCGGTGATTCGGGTCAATGTTTGCGTGAATCTTGAATATGAAACCAGAGAACTTTTCGTCTGCTGCTTTAACTTCTCTTTTGTCTGTTGATACTGGTTGCGGGTTAGGGGCAATTTCGGTAAAAGTATCTAGCATTTCCTTAATACCAAAGTTGTTTAAAGCTGAACCAAAAAACACGGGAGCCAGTTTTCCTTTTAGGTATTCTTCTTTTTCAAACTCCTCATATACACCGTCGATAAGTTCCACATTTTCGCGCAACTCTTCTGCATCCGCTTCTCCAACTAACTCCTCTAGTTTAGTGTCTTCTAAACCACTTATTGGTACTATGTTTTCGGCAACCTTTGATTTGTTTTCAGCATCGAACAGGTTAAGGGTACCATCGTATAACTTGTAAACCCCTTTAAACTCTTTGCCCATATTGATTGGCCAGCTCAATGGTCTAACGCTAATGGATAGTTTTTCTTCTAGCTCGTCTAACAAATCGAAGGGATCTCTACCTGGGCGGTCCATTTTATTGATGAAAATAATAACTGGAGTATCGCGCATGCGGCACACTTCCATCAGGCGCTCGGTTTGTGCCTCAACCCCTTTCACGCAGTCAATTACCAGAATTACACTATCTACAGCCGTAAGGGTTCGGTAGGTATCTTCAGCAAAATCTTTGTGACCCGGTGTATCTAAAATGTTTACAATTTTTTCGTTGTAAGGGAAGGTCATTACAGAGGTGGCGACAGAAATACCTCTTTGCTTTTCAATTTCCATAAAGTCAGAAGCAGCGGTCTTTTTAATCTTATTGTTCTTAACCGCTCCCGCTACCTGAATAGCTCCTCCAAAGAGCAGAAATTTTTCAGTAAGTGTAGTTTTACCCGCATCGGGGTGACTAATAATTGCAAAAGTTTTTCTTTTTTCTATCTGTTCTCTGTACTTCATGTTGTGTGCTGAAAATCGGGAGGCAAAAATAGTTTTATAAGTTCAGAGTGCCTTTCCATTGATTTAATATGAAGATAATTGAAATTCAAATCCTTAAACTGTGTGACTTATATATTTTTGATTCATGGCTACTATAATAAGAACACTCCTGGGAATAACTTTTATCTTAACAACCACACTAGTAAGCTCGCAAACAACTTGTTCGCCTATTTCTACACATTGTTTTAACGGAAACACCTCGGACGGGTCAGGTAACAACCGGAATGGAACGAATAGGGGAAATGCTGTTTTTGATATGGATAGGAATGGTAAACCGGCTTCAGCCTTAAAATTTGACGGAATAAATGATTTTGTGGAACTACCCAATGGTGTTGATTATGCTTTGGATAACGTAACCTACGCTTGTTGGGTTTATGTTACTGCGTTGCCAAATGCGGGTACGAGTACTAGCATAGTGGCTGTAGGAAACTCTGGTGGTGATGTTCATATTTTACTGAACAATTATCCTCAATTTGGATATTATGGGTTTAGTGCAGGTTGTTACAACGTTTCGGGTTCAGCGTTTCGTTCTATTGTAGGAAGCATGCCTACCATTAACAGATGGTATCATTTGGCGCTAACTCGTACAAATGAATCCGTGACTCTGTATGTAAATGGTGTTTCGAATGGAACTACAAGATTTCAATCTTCAAAAGCCAAATACTCAATTCCAACATTAGCTTCCATTGGTAGAAGGCATCCTTCTATTCCTCAATATTTTGAAGGGAAAATAGACGATGTTCGTTTTTACAATTGCGCCAAAACTGCTAACGAGATTATTGCAATATATAAGAGTTACGGGTGCTCAGATACTTGTAAGAATGTAGTTACAGTTTACGATACAAACCGCATTTCCGTTTTTGACACTGTATCTGTTTATGACACCGTTCCGGTATTTGATACAACGAGAATTACTATTGTGGATACAATTACGGTTTACGATACCATAAGAGTCCATGATACTATACACGTTGGCATACAATCTATTGGTGCGGAAAACAGTTCCGAGGTATTGGTTTTTCCAAATCCTACTCAAGATGAGGTTACCGTTAAATTAAAGGATAATGCTTTAGAAGTAAGCTACGAAGTGTACAGCATAGGAGGTAAGCTCTATAAACGAGAGCAAGTAGGTACAATACAAATTTTTAGTGTAAAATTACCTGAAGAAAAAGGCATGTATTTTTTAAACGTATATGATTCAAATAATCTTTTGTTCTCCAGAAAACTGATTAAAGAATAAATTATTTGTTGGCTGATTTTGATTTAGTTTGTTAGTCAAATCGGAATATAAATGAAGCGTTTATTACTCACTCTTGTATTTGCATTGCTGCTGCAAGAATTATTAGCCCAAGCACCCAAGAGCTACTCAAACATTAGCATAGAAAACGGATGTGTCGTTGCTAATTTAAAGGGCAATACCATCAAAGAAACCAATAACGGTTATGGCTTTAAGCTCAACGATTTAATTGGCAGCCCAAAAGGGACGTCAAGCGGAATTCGATTCAATTTCGGCCCAAAAGTACCTGGCGGTAAGGTTTATTTTGGGTTAATTAATCCTACTG
>CBFICO010000122.1:0-6801 GCA_965661115.1 Salibacteraceae bacterium | reverse complement strand
TTACCGGAAAAGCAACATACAACCAAACGGACAGCTCCAGAACCAAAGAGTTTGATATGCCACAAGAGCTCAACTACCGAATGAATTTTTCTTATACCAATATTACCTCTACCATGGATTTTAATTTTGCAAATCAACTCTATCAACCCTTTAACGGGGGTCCGTACACCAACCCTGGTATGGGTTTGTTGATGAAGGTTTCTTTATTCGATTTGTTCCAAGATTATAAAGTGGAAGGCGGTGTAAGATTAGGATTTAGAAACAACAGTTTAGAGATGTTTATGGCGCTTCATGACAGAAGCAAGCGGTTGGATAAAAGTTATGTGATAAAACGTCAAAGCCTAAAATTTACAACCGACATTTCAGCAACTAAAGTCATAATCTACAAAGGGGAGTACAAACTGAATTATCCAATTAATGAGTACGTGGCTGTGCGTGGAGACATAAACTTTAGAATGGATCGCACCATAACTGCTTCAGTTGATGATCAAAGTTTAGTTGCACCAGATGAATTTGCGAGTCAGCCAGGGGTAAAAGTTGAGCTGGTATTCGATAATGCAAAATCAAGAGGGTTAAATCTATACTACGGAACTAAGTTTAAATTATTTGCAGAACGCTACCAGTTGATAAACGACATCAATAGCGACTTGAATGTTTTTGGTTTCGATTATAGACACTATCAAAAAATAAGTAGAGATTTAATTTGGGCAAGCAGAGCAGCTGGGAGCACATCATTAGGCGATAGAAAACTAGTTTACTATTTGGGTTCGGTTGATGATTGGATTACCATTAACCCAGCTAGAGACAGATTCAACCGTCAAACGCCAATTGCTACCGATCAGAATTATACTTTTCAGGCGCTGGCAAGCCCTATGCGGGGGTTTATTCAAAATGCGCGTAACGGAAATTCGTTTGGAGTTATAAACAACGAAATACGCTTTCCTGTTTTTAGGTATTTTGCTCGCAAGCCGCTTAAATCAGACTTTACCAATAATTTTCAGATAGTAGCTTTTGGTGATGTTGGTTCGGCTTGGAACGGTAGAACCCCTTTTTCTGAAGATAACGAGTTTAACACTATTACCGTAGTTGATGGCCCTATTACCGTGCGCCTAGACAATAAACGGAACCCAATTATTGGTTCTTTTGGAGGTGGTTTACGCACCAAATTAATGGGCTATTTCCTAAAACTTGATTATGCCTACGGGGTTGAAGACGGCCAATTGCAGCAACCTATTTTTCATCTATCTATGGGTTTTGATTTCTAGAATATGCAGATAATTATCATTCTTGTTTTGATTGGATTTGCCGCTGGAGCGCTAAGCGGATTGTTCGGAATTGGTGGTGGAGTAATCATGGTTCCAGCTATGGTATTCTTTTTAGGAATGACACAGCACACCGCTCAAGGAACAAGCATTGGGCTTATGCTCTTACCAATTGGATCTTTAGCGGCCTACAACTATTATCAGCAAGGAGAATTAAACATCAAGTACGGTTTAGTCATAGCTGCTGCTTTTGTAGTTGGCGGTTATTTCGGATCAAAGTTCTCTTTGGGAATGCCCGAACTGTGGCTAAAGCGAGCATTTGGAATACTTATGCTGTTGATTGCCGTTAAGATGATTTTCTCGACAAAGTAATCCCCCTTTTCACCGATGTATTGTTAGCAAGTTGAGCTAGGTGCTATTTATGGCCTAAGCTTTGATTTTAGGTTTGTAAATACTCAAACCTCTGAACATGAATCGTTTTATAATTTTAACCGTTTGTGCACTATTCCTGCAGCTATCGGTAACAGGTCAAGACCTTAAAAATAAAAGCTATTCAGAACTCTTTAGTGAGTCAAAATTGCTAATTGCAAATCAAAAACCCGCTGAGGCTATACCCGTACTTGAGGAAATGTACAGCCGAGACAAAGCCAACTCAAATGCGGCTTACCTTTTAGCACTTTGCTATGTTAAGTCGTTTAAAAAAATCAATAAAGCCATTTCACTTTTAGAAGATGCAAAAGAAGATTACACCAAGTTTTACGATAGGTCTTCGGTAACCGAACGCGGAGTAAGTGAATATGCGTATTACTATCTAATTATCGCCTATTCAATTAAAGGGGATTGCAAAAAGACCATAAACACCTTAAATGAGTTTTACAAAATCTACTCGTATGAAGATGAGTGGTATTTGATTGACGGTCAAAAATGGTATCGCGAATGTGGCAAGCACAAATGGGAGGATGATGACTCGGTAAAAATTGCTAGTACGCCTATTGATACCGCTCAAATTGTTCAAGACAATAATCAAGTAGGTTTAACAGATAGCTCAAAAGCTAATGAAACCGCTGTTGCAGATAAACCAACTGTAGAAAAACCAAAATCCATTTATAAAGACAGATTAAGAAGAGTAGGCGAAGTAGGCGGACCAGAAGTTATGACTCGAGTTGTTCAGCATACCGCACAGACTTCCTTATACGGTGTTCAAGTTGGCGCTTATATAAAACCTCGTTTTGCAAAAGACTTTAAAGACTTAAAAAACGTAGAGGTTTATATCGATAACAATGGGGTTTTCCGCTACGTTATTGGCCGTTTTGTTTACCGTTCTCAATCTGAAAAATTGCTCAATTACGTAAAAGAAGTTGGCTACAAAGACGCCTTTATTGTGGACATTAATTCTACCGATAATTTCGAAGAAGAAGTGGTTCGCGTAAACAATCAATCCATTAAACGAGAGCTAATTGGCGATATTGAATTTAGAGTGCAAATTGGCGCATTTAAAGAGGAAATTCCTGATGACATCATGCACATTTACCTGCAGTTCGATAACATAAAAGAGAACATTCAAAAAGACTTAACCATTCTCACTTTAGGGGAATATGTCGATTACGATATTGCTAAAGCTTTTTGTGGAAATATTAGAGAAATGGATGTGCCTGACGCCTTTGTGGTGGCGTATAATCAGGGAAGAAAAATTAGTATTGAAGAGGCAAATGAATACTTAGCGCGTAAACGAGAAATTGAGTTAGAAAAAGCTCGAGAAGAAACAGCAATAGAGCAAGGTAAAAAGAAAAAGAAGAAGAAAAAGTAGCGTTCTACTTCAACGCTTCAATCATTTTTTTGATACTCCCACTGTACTCATTTTTAACCAATCTAGCAATCGAATCTTGTTGATTGTGGTACATTAAAAAACCAGTAAAGTAGGCGTTGTTCAGTTCGTAATCGTTAATTTTTCGGTACTTCTTTTTGTTATTGAAAGGCAACAGCACCAGGTTATTTTTGTAAGATTGAATCATTCGTGATTTCATCATAGGCCAAAAAGAGCTGTGGGCTGGTAGAGTGTTGTAAAATTGCTCTAGGCTTTTACTAAATGCATTGGTAAACTCAGAAAACTGCTCAATGTCCTGCAACTCATTTTTATAGTGATTTACGGTCCGGCTAGAGGCGCCGTATTTTTTTATCAAAAAAGCTAACGCACCATTGTCTCCAACATAAGTTGCAAGGTTCTCGTTATACATTGCATCATCGGCTATGTAAACTGTAGCATGGGTAAGTTCATGAATCAATAATCGAACAAACCGGCCAGTATCTAACTCCAACATGGAACTTAAAATTGGGTCGGATAGAATACCTAAAGTTGACCAAGCACTAACTTCAGAAAGCTCGGTGTCATAACCCAATTGTTTCAACCTACTTTCTTCTTTTTTACCTATCGATTTTTCAAAAAAGCCTTTGTATTCTAATTCGCCCAGAATAGGGAAATTCCATTTGTAGGGTTCTAATGTATAGGCAGGGCAAGCGGTTAACGCCCAAAGTATAGGTTCACCGTTTTGATTGTAAAAATTGGTGTAATTCGATTTAGGGGTAAGCCCAAGTTCTAGCTCTGCAAAGGTTTTTATCTCAGGAATTAGCTCTAGTAGGTATCTAGATTTATCCGAAATTGTATCACTTTGAAGTGCTTCTTCAATAGAAATAGTATTGCTTATAATTTTTAGCTGACCAGAAGCTTGTTGACTCAAATAGATTACCATTTTCCGATGGTAAACCCCGAACAACAGCATTAAAACTAAAGTGGAAAGAAGAATATGTTTTGTTTTAACTTTTTGCATTGCGTATGGGCAAGTTTAGGCGAAATTAAGGCATAAATTTGCATCCAAATTGCAAGAATGAAAAAGCTTTTAGTTATTTGTTTTGGTTGGATTTTGTTTGGCTGTGATACAAACGAAGCACCTCCAAAATCAACGTGGACAAAAGAACAAATCGAAGAAAAAAGAGCAATTGCCAAAAAGGTAATGGAGGTTCACGATACCACCATGGTATTAATGGATAAGATTCACGAAAACCTTAACCATTTGGAGGAATTAAGAGCTAAGGCGGACTCTTCTAATTTCTCGAAAATTGATTCGGCTACTCAATTGCTAATTACCGCAGATGATGATATGATGAATTGGATGAGAAACTATCGCGAACCAAGTGACACAATCAACTATGCTGACGCCAAAAAATATTTGCTACGTCAAAAAGAAAAAATAGATGCTGTTGAGGTTATTACCTATCAGGCAATTGATTATTCAGATTTCGTTTTAAACAATGCGCAGGATACTCTTAATTAGTCTTGTACTAGCTTTTTTTGGTTGCGAAAATACTGCTAATAAAAAGTTACCAATATTAGGCAGACACGAATACAACAGTCGAACAGAGGGGTTAAAAGTAATTACCGACACAGTGTATTATACGGTGCCAAGATTTGAGTTTTTGAGTCATAGAAATACACCAATTTCCACAAAGAATATTGAAGGGAAAATTACCGTTGCCGATTTCTTTTTTACAACTTGCCCTACCATCTGCCCTGTAATGTCAAAGAATATGAGGAAGGTATCGCAAGAGTTTAAGACTAATGATAAAGTCGCGTTTATGTCCTTTAGCATTGATGCTTTGCACGATTCTGTTCCTAATTTAAATAAATACGCTACCAAACTAAATGTGGAGAACCCAAACTGGCACTTTTTAGAATGCGATAAGAAGAAAACCTTTAAGCTTGCCAAAGGTTTTATGATAAGCGCTGAAGAAGATAAGAATGCACCTGGTGGCCTTATTCACAGCGGTGCTTTTATCATTTTAGATGGTAAACAAAGAATTAGAGCCTATTACGATGGTACTAAAGAAGAAGACATTGAAAAAGTTATTGAAGACATCAAAATTTTACTTAACGAGCAGTAGTTTACTGCTAATGCTATTGATTGTGACAACTATAAGTTGTGGTGATAGCAATCGTAATTACGGCAGCGAGTTATACACTAAGCATTGCGCAAATTGCCACGGTATTGAAGGGCAGGGCTTGCAAGATTTATATCCTCCGCTAACAGGTGCAGATTATCTCATAAAGCATCAGTCTAATTTAGTATGTCAAATTAGATATGGAATTGAAGGAGAAATACTGGTAAACGGTAAAAAGTTTGACCGAAAAATGCCATCATTACCCAATTTGAGCGACGTAGATATTACCAACATAATTAACTACATATCCAAAGAAATTGAGCCTGGCGTTCAGCGAGTTACCTTAGAGCAGGTAAAAGAAGTATCATACGACTGTAAATAACACAACTTTTGTTTCTATAATGCGTACGCACTTGAGATGATTAATTATCTTGGACAGCCACAAATTTCGTATCCAGTTTTATGAGTGAATCCATTCTAAATGCGTTAATGCAATTGTTTGCTATTGTGGCAAACATTGATGAAGATAATGACACCAGTCGTGGCTTTGTAAGCATATTTCTAGAAGAAGAGTTAGATACGCATCAAACTGAAAATTACCTCAGAGTTTACGATAACTATATTCAGCAGCACCACTTTAGAAGGAGGGCAAAAGATGGAAAAGTAAAACGCACCTCAAGAAACTCAGTTAAAATGCTGAGAATTGCAGCAGAAATTAACCATAGCCTTACACGCCACCAAAAGCAAATTTGACATCCTTGAGGAGCCAATCGTTGATGAATTTGGAGAATACACTGAAGAGCGAAAAGTAAAGCCAACCGAGCGGGCCAACAAATTCAATGAAATAAGATCCGAACCAAAAAAAGAGAAAGCAACTAAAGCTTTATCAGACCGAGATTTTAAAATCCCAAATTATTTCGAACAGTTTAAAGTCTTTGTAATTCGCGATGTTTTGTCAAAGCTCGCAAACGTTCAATACCTTTCAATTACCTTGTTAGAAATGCCTGTTTTGGCGTTTATTATTGCTGGTTTTTTGAGGTACAATGGTGATGGCGAGTACGTTTACAGAGACAACTCGAATATACTTGTCTACATTTTTATTTCTGTGATAGTTGCTCTATTTATTGGCCTTTCGTTTAGTGCAGAAGAGATCATAAAAGACCAGGCAATTCGAAAAAGAGAATCATTTCTAAACTTGAGTTGGAGTGGGTATTTAAATTCAAAAATTGCCATTCTATTTAGCGTTTCGGCTACACAAATTTTTCTCTATGTGTTAGTCGGTAACACCATTCTTGGTATTAAAGGCATGTTTTTACCCTACTGGTTGGTTTTGTTTACTTCAGCTGCTTTGGCCAATGTAGTTGGTTTAATAATTTCAGCATCGTTCAAGAAAGTAGTTACCATCTACATTCTTATTCCGTTTATAATTATCCCACAAATCATGTTTAGTGGTTTGTTGGTGAAATATGAAAAACTAAATCCATGGTTTTCCAGCCAAAAAGAAGTTCCAATTATTGGCGATGTTATGGCTTCGCGTTGGTTGTACGAAGCTTTGGTAGTCCATCAGTCGGTGAACAATGATTTTGATAAAATCTTTTTTGATGCA
>CBFICO010000121.1:0-6831 GCA_965661115.1 Salibacteraceae bacterium | reverse complement strand
AACGCCCTTAACGGGTCTTAATTCACTTCTTAACCAACGCCTCGGCATTCAAACAAAAGCGCAACCCAGAAGGCTCTGGACCATCAGGAAACACATGTCCTAAATGCGCATCACAAACATTACAAGTTGTTTCAACCCTTACCATACCGTAGGTTTTATCAACGTGGTGCCCAATTACATTATCCTTTCTTGGTTCAGTAAAAGAAGGCCAACCAGTTCCGCTATCAAACTTAGTATTTGCATCAAACAAATCAGTACCGCAACAAACACATTGGTATATACCAGGTTCAAAAATGACGCATGCATCAGAGCTAAATGCGCGCTCAGTCCCTTTTTGTCTAGTAATTCTGTATTGTTCTTCCGTCAGTTGATTTCGCCACTCTTCTTCGGTCTTTTCAACTCTTTTTTCTGGAGTTAAGTTCCCTTTTGTAGCATAATGCATTACATCCTTCCAATTCATAATAAAACCTCTATTGTTTTACAAAACGTTGCTGAAAAAGCACAGCTCCGTTTTCTATAACTACAACAAAATAAACAGAAGGTTTTAAATCTGTTACTTCAATTGATTGTTGATTCAAGATACCTTGCTGCACCTTATTTCCTAGCGCATCGTAAATTACAAACTCACTAAACTGAGCAAAACTTGAATTACTTACATAAAGTTGATCTTGAACTGGATTGGGGTAGATTTTTATACTAACACTTTCAAACTCACCAATACTATTCCCTTCTCCACTACCCGTATAATTGAATTTTAGCGCAGTTTTACCCGGAACATTTGATTCAATGATCAGATTATCGTCAAAATCGTTGTTGCTAGCGCCAGCAACTCCAAATCTTATTACCAGATACTCATTCGGTTTTATGGTAGCGGGTAGTGTAATTGAATTTCTCAGTGCAAGCTCACCCTTTTCAAATTTTAAAGCACCAATAGAAACATCTCGATTACCATTATTGTAGATTACAGCTTGCAGGGTTGCAGTGTCAATTGCACCTACATTCATGTCGCGCAGATTTCTACTGAACTGAATGCTAGTTTTTACAGCAGCAACTGAATTTCCAGAGATTTTTGAGATACGATTAAGCAATTGCGGATAGTCCACAAAAGGACTTCTATTTTTCTGCAAAGCGAAAATAGCATCGTTTCTATCTTTTTCTTTTAGCGACACAGCAAACGTGGTATGCCATTGCCTTAACACACTTTCTTGCTTACTCAAAAACGGCGTTCCGTTATCGTTAAAATCACCGTGACGTAATACAAAATACATCATAGAACGCGCAACTGCTCCTTTATGAACATCACGCGGCTCAAACTTTCTACCACCCGACTTTGAACCACCATCTTGCCAAGACGCATTTGAAACCACACCAAACTCGTCATTTCCTCTTCTACTATTAGATGTTGTAGTAGTAGGAAACAGATGGTGAATGTCAGATTTTTCAGGATCAACACTACTAAAGAACCCCTGAGGATAGGTATGCTCACAGTTAAAGCCTGCGCCATTTGCTCCTGAACGCGTATTAAAAGTTGCCTTTTTCCCAGTGTACACACACTCTACTTTTCCGCCTACATTATCAATAGATGAATACATATTGTCTCGTGCTCGGTTATAACCCAAACTAACCGTACCATTGTTTAAAAGGGTATTTAAAGCCGTTTTAAGCGCCTCTTCCGACTTATTTCGAGTAGAACTATAATAGGAGTTAGAAAAAGTTCCTTGCCCGGTTAATTCAACAATTGAAACCACAGAATTCTCACTTTCAACCAAACACAAACCGCTATGCTGAACATTTTGCTTTGGCGCAAAACTCACTTGAACTTGATTTGAACCACCTGCTTTATCACCTTGTTTTACTGGAGCAGTGTACGCTTCTTCCGAAAAACCTCCACCCATAATCGTGAAATAAGCGTAAACAGAATCGTTAGCATTACTCGGAAAAGTCTGGGAATTATAACTAATGCTTTTTGCATTGTTTGATTTTTCGTTTACCGATCCAAAATCAATTGACGTTTGCGCGGTTACGAAAATCGGCAACAGCAGTGCAGCAAGTATTTTAAATTTCAATTTGTAATCCATCGTATGCAAGTTTAACATGATTAGGGAGTTGTTTAGAAACTTCTTCGTGAAAGCCCAATAAATGAGAGATATGAGTGAAAAATGCTCGTTCTGGTTTCACTTCTTCTACCAATTCTAACGCTTCTTTTAGATTAAAATGTGAGTAATGCTCTTCTATCCTTAAGCAATTTAATATCAAAACTTTAGAACCTTTTATCTTTTCTTTTTCTTTATCTGAAATTGTTTTAGCGTCGGTAATGTAGGTCAAGTCATTTACACGGAATCCGAACACGGGTAATTTCATGTGCATTACCTCTACTGGAACTACTTGAATCCCATCTACCTGAAAAGGCTTATTCTCAATTTCGTGTATAACCGCTCCTGGAGCACCCGGATATTTATTAGCCTCAAAAACGTAGGCATAGTCTCTTCGCAGAGCTTCTGCAACCCTACTCGAACAATACACAGGCATATCGCGCTTTTGCATAAAGTTAAACGGGCGTATATCGTCAAAACCTGCCGTATGATCTCTATGCTCATGGGTAAACAGTACCGCATCTAGCTTAGAAATGTTGTTATTCAGCATTTGCTGTCTAAAATCTGGACCTGTATCAAAAACCATGTTTTTACCCTCTACCTCAAGGTATGCAGAGGTCCGCAAGCGTTTATCTTTTGAATCTTTTGATAAACACACTGGGTGTTTACTTCCTATTACTGGAATTCCTTGCGAGGTGCCTGTTCCTAAAAAAGTTAGACGCATTATTTATTGTAGTTTATTGCATAAACATATGCGGTCTCATTATCGTTCACTGGATTTAGCCAATGCACAAATTTATCCAGGTAACTGGGTTCAAAAACTGCCTTTTGAGTAAGCGTACAGGCACAGTTCTCCTCAAAAAACGCAACGCGACTATCCAACTCTCTATCTTGAAAAAAGACTACGTAGTTCTTGCGATGCTCTAGTGGAATACTGGTATTTAGCTTTATAATTTCCGCGTTTTTCAACCCTTTTTTAAGTCGCACCTGACTAAACCATTTGCCAGCGTAGTATTTTGGCAATAAAGGGCACGTATATTCAATGGTGTGCTCTACAAATATTCCTTTATAATCTTCTACAGTCCTGAAATACTCCATAATCTCCACTCTACTCTTTTTTGAATAAGATGGAGAAATAGCCAGTAACAGCACACTGTTTAATACCCAAAAGAAACGCATTCCATACAGGTTCAATTTAGTAAGCTTTACGGCGTATTGTTTAAGCAATTGCTGCCAACCTATCCAGCCTAGCAAAATGAAATACGGAATAAACGGCACGATAAAGCGCTCTTGCTTATTTGGGAAATAACTGTGAAACAAAAAGAAAATGAGCGCAGGCACAACCAGCATTACATACTTTTTCTTGAATACCTTGGTCCAACCAGCAAACAAAAACAGACTAAAAGGAGGTATAAGCAAGCCAGCAAGCGTTCCGAAGTACATATACCAAGGCCGAACAGCATAGGTAGTTTTGTTTTCTAGGTTATACATAATGTACTCCGTAAACTCAGCAAATGGCGTACCCCACAGAAACAAATCCCCTATTTGACAAACAAATAACGAAACCAAGAAAAACACTCCAAAAGCAGCGGCTTTAAAAATGTTTTTAGTCAACAAAACCAATCCAATTCCACCCAAAAAGAAAATAGTTTGGAAGCGAATAGACACCGAAACTCCCATTAAAAGTCCAGCAAACAGCAGGTTTTTCAAGCTTATTGACTCTTCCTTCACCAAGAACCAAGAAGCCCCTATAAGTGGTACTAAACAAACCACCTCAACAAGATTACGCACACTCATTATTGGCGTAAACCAAACAAAAGCCATAAACAGCCCTACTGATTTGGCAACCGCTTCACCTTCTAATTTAAATGCAATTCGGTACGCAAATTTGATTGCCAATAAATACCAAAGCGCATGTAACAGTCGCACAAAATAGAGTTTAGTTTGCGCTCCATTAATTCCGATATACTCCAGAAAACTAAAGAAGTAATAGTGTAAACCTACGTAAAACCAAGAATGTCCTGTTGGCGACCCATCTGTGCGGTTTTGCGGCAACCATTTGTTGTAATCGTTACCATCTACCCAACTTTGAGCTGCTTCGATAATCAAAAAATGATCATCGTGCATTCCGTATCCTTTACTAAAGATTACAGATATAAGACGAACCAGAAAAGCACCAACCAGAATTAACCCTAAGGGTTGAGTATTCCAGTAATGCTTAATGCGTTCCAAGACTAGCTATTGTAAAATTCTAATACGCAATCCACTGCGTAATCTACCTCTTCTTTGGTGGTGTATCTCGAAAATGAAAAACGCACCGCAGGATTTTCTGGGTTTGCTTTAATACCTGTAAGCACATGAGAAGCCAACGCTGCACCACTACTGCAAGCACTTCCACCGGAAGCAGCAACACCGTTTATATCCAAATTAAAAAGCAACATCCCACCTTTTTCTGTGGGCGGCATTGCCACATTTAAAACAGTGTAAAGTGAATTTCCTTTTGGGTCGCCATTAAAACTTACACCTGGTAATTCCTTTTCAAAACGATCGATCATATGATATTTAAGGGCTTTAACGTGCGCCTCATGCCCTTCAACATCTTCGTAAGCTATTTCCATAGCTTTGGCTAAACCGACAATACCGTACACATTTTCAGTTCCCGCTCGCATGCCTCTTTCCTGACCACCGCCAGTTATAAACGAAGGAATTTTTAAATCGCTGTTTATGTACAAAAAGCCAACACCTTTTGGTCCGTGAAACTTATGCGCTGCGCAAGTGGCAAAATGCACCTTTGTTTTTGAGAAATCAAAGGCATAATGCGCCATAGTTTGCACCGTATCGGTATGAAAAACCGCATTGTACTTCTCACAGATTGCACTTACTTCATCCAAATTGATAAGGTTACCAATTTCGTTATTAGCGTGCATCAAAGAAACGAATGTGCGCTCGTTGTTGGCTAGCAGTTCTTCTAAGTGATTAAGATCCACATAACCTTTTTCGGTAAGCTTTACCTTGCTAAGTTTTACGTCTAAATCTTTGCAAACCTCCTCTACAGTATCTAAAACTGCGTGGTGTTCAATATCAGTTGTTATGGCGTGCTTTAGGCCCATATGCTTTAGGGAACAGCGAACAGCCATATTGTCCGCTTCTGTTCCGCCAGAAGTAAAAATTAATTCGTTTGGTTGAACGTTTAGGAGTTTTGCTATCGATCTTCTCGAATATTCAATTTTAGCACGAACCGCTCTACCAAATGCATGACTTGATGAAGGGTTCCCGAAAAAATCTTTCATGATTGGCACCATGGCATCAACTACTTCTGGTGCAATAGGTGTAGTGGCTGCGTTGTCTAAATAAACTTGCTTTCTTTCCATTACCCTTTAATTATTTCCTTAATGTCGCTAATGATTTTGTTTGCCAAATTATTGGCCGTATTCGCACTAGCGCTTTCCGTATAAATCCTGATGATTGGCTCGGTATTCGATTTTCTTAAATGTACCCACTCTTCATCGAAATCAATCTTAACACCGTCAACAGTGTTTACAGGATAGTTTCCGTATTTCTTATGAATGGAAGTCAACACGTTATCCACGTCAATCTCTGGAGTTAACTCAATCTTGTTTTTAGATATGTGGTAATTTGGATAGGTCGCTTTTAGAATGGATAGCGTTTTATTTTCTCTTGCCAAATGCGTTAAGAACAGCGCAATACCCACCAAAGCATCTCTTCCATAATGCAGCTCAGGATAAATAATACCGCCATTACCTTCCCCTCCGATAACCGCATTGGTTTCTTTCATTTTAGCTACAACGTTTACCTCTCCTACTGATGAGGCAGTGTATTGTTGACCGTGTTTTTGGGTAACATCTCTAAGTGCTCTCGTTGAGCTCATATTTGAAACCGTGTTTCCAGGAGTTTGACTCAACACATAATCCGCTATGGCAACCAACGTATATTCTTCTCCAAACATTTCACCGTCCTCACATACAAATGCCAAACGATCTACGTCAGGATCTACTACAATTCCCATATGTGCATTGTGTTTGCGCACCAAACTAGAAATTTCAGTTAAATGTTCTGGTAATGGCTCAGGGTTATGTGCAAAATGTCCAGTAGGAACACAATGCAATTCAATCACCTCAACTCCTAAAGCATTTAACAAGGCAGGAACGTAAATACCACCGGTAGAGTTAACACCGTCAACCACTACTTTAAATTGTTTTTTACGGATTGCTTCAACATGAACCAAATCCATGGCTAGTATCATATCGATGTGCTTGTGCAAGTAGGTCTCGTTTTGCAAGTACTTTCCGAGCTTTTTTACCTCGGCAAATTCAAAGCTTTCTGATTCTGCAAGTTCAAGTACCTCTGCTCCATCTTCACCAGATATAAATTCACCTTTTTCGTTAAGTAACTTAAGTGCATTCCATTGAATTGGGTTGTGACTAGCCGTTAAAATAATTCCAGCTTGAGCAGATTCGTGGGTCACCGCTACCTCAACGGTTGGCGTTGTTGTTAACCCTAAATCAACCACATCTATTCCTAAACCTTGTAATGTTGAAGCTACCAATTTAGAAACCAGCTCACCACAAATTCTAGCATCACGCCCAATAACAATTTTTGATTTTACACCTTCATTTCTTTTAAGAACCCAAGTACCGAATGCGGCAGCAAATTTTACCGTGTCAACAGGTGTGAGACCTTGCCCAGGTGCACCTCCAATAGTTCCTCTAATTCCAGA
>CBFICO010000120.1:0-6886 GCA_965661115.1 Salibacteraceae bacterium | reverse complement strand
GCCATATCAGAAACCTAGTACGTATTGCTGGCGCTGACGGAACTATTGACGATGCTGAATACAAGTTATTACTTCGTATTGCTCGTAAATACGAAATCTCTGAAGAAACTGTACAGGAGATCATTAAAAATGTTGACTCGTTACCCTTCACCCCTCCTTCTAGTAAGCAAGAACGCTACATTCAATTGTGGAACTTAGGTCGTATGGTGATGGCAGACGGCGTAAAGGATCCTGATGAAATTTCTAAGATTTCGCGTTTTGCTATTGGTCTTGGTTTTAAAGGTGATATTGTACCTGGATTAGTTGAGGAAGTAATATCAGTAGTAGAAGCAAAAAGCTACGAAGACGACGCTGTTGAAGCAATTGACAAATACGTGAAGTCACATTCGTAATTGAATCCAAAAAAGATTTTGAAAGCCACTCCGAGTTATCGTGAGTGGTTTTTTTATGAGGTGAATTAGATTTAATCGGTAAAATGTTTTTCTAATAATGAAGAAATAATCTACTTTTGCCGCCCAGTTTGGACCTGTAGCTTAACTGGATAGAGCACCGCACTACGGATGCGGAGGTTCGGGGTTCGAATCCCTGCAGGTTCACAAAAAAGGCGTTGATTTTCAACGCCTTTTTTTATACTTATCGATAAAACTCGCCTACTATCTAAAACCAAAATCAACTATGCTCTTTTGCAATAAAATTTGCAAGGAATATAATGTAATCGTTATCTCAAAGTTTTTAAAAATATTTACCGCGCCGGACTATCTTCCGGTTAACTACTCTAATTACGATAAGCTATTCAAGCCAATCATTGTTGTAATCTCTCTTCTTATTGGATTAGATGCCTATCTGGAATTTTTTATTGAAGAAAACAGCATATTTTTTATAAAGGACATAGTTAAACTTATAGTTATAAGCTTTTTGTTATCTGGCTACTATCTTTTCAATTTCAATTTGAAACGAATTCTAATTATCACCTTCTACATGGTACTAATCAGTATCTATATTTCTATGCCTTTTCGCATAATGGAAATGAGCCTCCCTTTTGAACCCTATTATTTAAAAGTAGAACTACTTTCACTAATTCTAACTTTAGGTATTGGTGTTTTAGTTAGACCATTCCATATGCTAATGTTTGTTTTGCTTAATGTTCTTTTCACCATAATGAGCGCAATACTTACCAAAGGCAGTTATCCTTATGCTCAATTTGCTTTTTACCTCTCTGTTAATAGTGCGGCTGGATTTTTAGGGTATATGATTTACATGATGAATCTTAGATTAAACTCAAAAATTTCAAAGCATAATAGCGCTTTAGCAATGAGAAACATTCAATTGAAAGAACTGAATGAATCTAAAATTCAATTGATGAGGATATTAGGCCATGATTTAAGAACTCCGTTTGCTCAAATAAAAGGTTTAGCCGACATTGCGCAAGATGAAAACACTATGAGCAAGTCTGAATATCGCGAACACCTTATAAAAGCAAGTGAACGTGGTATTCAATTATTGGATGAAGTTCTAGAGAATGCAAGAAACAGTGCTAATGAAATTCTTCTTGACATAAAACCTACTTATTTGCAAGACCTATTAAATGAATCATTAAAGTTCTTAGAAAAAGAAATAACTGATAAGGACATCTACATCAACATTGATATAGAAACGAATCTATATGTAAATGTCGATAAACTACTGTTTCAAACATTAATACGCAATGTTATTTCAAACGCAATTAAGTTCTCTGAAGATCATTCCATTATTGAAGTTAAGGGTAAAAAACTTAACGATGACGTAGTGCTTACTTTTAGAGACTATGGAGTGGGAATGTCTGGTGAAAAAGTGCGCGAAATAATGGTATCTGCGGAACCTATCAACTCAACGAAAGTAAAAAGCACGACAGGTCTAGGGATAGGACTCCAAATTTGTAAGAGTATTATTGAAAAACACGCTGGAAAATTCTCGTTAAAAAGCGATTTGGGTATAGGTACAACCGTAGAACTTGCACTCCCAAGAATAAAAGCCTAAGTAAACCAATCGCAATGGGTTAACCTAGGCTTTTCACCTGTTCAAATTAGTTATTCACAATTAAGTATTACAGTTAAGTTTAAACCTACTTCTACTCTATCCGACCTCAAGAGAATTACTACATTTGCACCCCGTACGAATACTTAGTCAAATGGCAGATAAATGCAAATATATTTTCGTTACGGGCGGCGTAACCTCTTCGTTAGGTAAGGGTATTATTTCGGCCTCATTAGCGAAGCTACTTCAAGCAAGAGGTTACCGTGTAACCATTCAAAAATTAGATCCATACATAAACGTTGACCCTGGAACTCTAAATCCGTATGAGCACGGTGAGTGTTTTGTAACTGACGATGGAGCTGAAACAGATTTGGATTTAGGCCATTACGAACGGTTTTTGAATACGCCAACCTCTCAGGCGAATAACGTAACCACAGGTAGAATCTACCAAGAAGTGATTAACCGCGAACGCAGAGGTGATTATCTTGGAAAAACAGTTCAGGTAATTCCGCACATTACCGACGAAATTCAAGAATCAATAAAAAAACTAGGCAATACAGGGGAGTTCGACTTTGTAATTACAGAAATTGGTGGAACAGTTGGTGATATTGAGTCCCTACCTTATGTTGAAGCTGTTCGTCAATTGCGTTTGGAGCTTGAAAACCGCGCAATGGTAATTCACCTAACGTTAATACCCTATCTTGAAGCTGCCGGAGAACTAAAAACCAAACCTACGCAACACTCTGTAAAAACTCTACAAAGCCTTGGAGTGCAACCCGATGTTATAGTAGCAAGAACCTCACACGAACTTGGTGATGGCATCAAAAGAAAAATCGCTCAGTTCTGTAACGTTACTAAAAAAGCAGTTATCCAATCCATTGACGCTTCTACCATTTACGAAGTGCCTCTATTGATGAAAGAAGAGCAACTGGACGAAGTTGTTCTCAATAAATTCAACTTGGAGGATAACATAACTCCAGAGTTGGATAATTGGATTTCCTTTTTGAATAAAGTAAAGTACCCAAAATCAAGAGTAACGATTGGCTTGATTGGCAAATACGTTGAATTAAAAGACGCTTACAAATCAATTCTTGAAGCATTTATTCATGCTGGAGCAAGCAACGAATGCAAAGTAAAAGTTGAACTTATCCATTCTGAAAACCTTTCAAAAGGCAGTCTGGCCGAGCATTTAAGTCACTTAGATGGTATTTTGGTTGCTCCTGGATTTG
Organism: Salibacteraceae bacterium; assembly: GCA_965661115.1. GTDB lineage: Bacteria > Bacteroidota > Bacteroidia > Flavobacteriales_G > Salibacteraceae > UBA6770. The sequence goes on along the minus strand of CBFICO010000120.1, from coordinate 3,644 downwards.
GCGAGCGTGGTATTGAAGGAAAAATTGAAACCGTAAAGTTTGCAAGAGAAAATAACATTCCATTCTTTGGGATTTGTTTGGGAATGCAATGTGCCACTATTGAGTTTGCACGAAATGTGCTTAACCTAAAGGAAGCACACACTACCGAAATTGAAGAAAACAGTTCGGAACCAGTGATATACTTAATGGAAGAACAAAAATCGGTAACAGAAAAAGGTGGAACTATGCGTTTAGGCACCTACGATTGTGATGTGAAAGCAGACACATTGGCAGCCAAAATTTACAGAGGTAACACCATTCAGGAAAGACACCGTCATCGTTTTGAGTTTAACAACTCCTACCTGAAAGATTTTGAGAAAAATGGAATGATTGCCAGCGGCACAAACCCACAAACAGGATTAGTGGAGATTGTTGAAATTCCAAGCCATCCTTGGTTTGTAGGAACGCAATTCCATCCCGAATACAAAAGTACTGTGGCTAACCCACACCCCTTGTTTGTTTCTTTTATTGAAGCAGCGCTTAAAAAACATAATTCCTAGAAAAGACATTTTAAAATAGAAGAATGGATAAGAATAGTCTGATTGGCTTTGGTTTAATTGGAGCCATATTAATTGCATGGAGCTACTACTCTGCACCAAATGAAGCAGAATTGCAAAAAATGCAATTACAACAAGACAGTATAGCCGCTGTTGAAGCACAACAAAATAAAGCAGAAGATAAAGCAGCAGTTGATAATCAAACTGCAAAGTTTGAAGCAATTGCAGCTGGTGATAGCACCACGGCTTTTACCCAAGATTCTCTAGCAAACAATGCATTAGTAGAGCGTTACGGACAGTTTGCCAACAGTGCAAAAGGCACTAACGAATACATTACGTTAGAAAACGAGAAAATCATTGTAAAACTCTCTACCTACGGTGGTCGACCTGTTTCGGTTCAGCTAAAAGACTTTAAAAACTACAATGGGTCAGATTTGTACCTATTTACTGAGGACTCTAGCAAGTTTGCCATTGATTTTATTAGTCAAAATCGTAAGTTAACTACGTCGGAATTATTCTTTGAAGCGGATAAAAACAACGTGTTAGTTTCTGGCGATAACAATACCGGAGAGGTTAGCCTAAAACTACGAGCTGGTGCCAACCAATACATCGAGTTTAAATACGCATTAAAAGGAAACTCTTACGATGTTGATTTTGCCGTAAACTATGTTGGATTAAACGGCTTGGTTGCTGATAACAGGGATGGCGTTCAATTGTATTGGCAAATCTTCTCTCCTTCACACGAAAAAGGCTTTGAAAATGAAGACCGAAGAACTTCTATCTTTTTCAAACCGGTTGACGACAACAGAGATTACATTTCAGAAGCTAGTCCAGAGCGCATTGACTTAGAAGAAAACCTGGAATGGATTGCCTTTAAGCAACAATATTTTAGTGCAGCAATTTTAACCGAACAGCCATTTAAATCCACCAATAGTTTTTTAGAAACAGTAAAAGCGGGTGAAACGGGTACACATACTAAAAACATGATTATTAATGTTGGTATGCCCATAAATGCAACTACTAACTCCAGCAACTTCACTTTCTTTTTTGGGCCAAATGAGTACGATTTGTTAGCCGAAAAAGGTATGGACGGCATACTTGACCTTGGTTGGGGAATTTTTGGTTGGGTAAGCAAATGGTTTGTAATGCCATTGTTCAACTTGCTTTCAATGATGAACGTATCTTACGGAATCATTATTCTACTGCTAACCCTATTGATTAAAGCCATTCTATCACCACTTACCTACAAGAGTTATTTATCTGGCGCTAAAATGAGAGTGCTGAAGCCAGAGATAGAAGAACTCAACAAAAAACTGAAAGACGCCGACCCAATGAAAAAGCAACAAGAAACCATGGCGTTGTACAAAAAAGCTGGTGCAAATCCAATGGCGGGTTGTTTACCCATGCTGCTTCAAATGCCCATTTTATATGCTATGTTCATGCTATTTCCAGCCTCAATAAAGCTAAGAGGAGAAAGCTTTTTATGGGCAGAGGATTTATCAACTTACGACAGTGTTTTCCAACTACCATTTAACATTCCTTTGTACGGAGACCACGTAAGTTTATTTACCATTATGATGGCGTTATCTATGTTCTTTTACACCAGAAGTAACATGAACAGTGGCACGATGGGAGCCGGTGGTGAAATGCAAGCGCAGCAGATGAAAATCATGATGTACTTTATGCCGGTTATGCTACTGGTTTGGTTCAATAATTACTCAGCTGGTTTAAGTTATTACTACTTGTGTGCTAACCTTACTTCTATTGGCCAGAACTGGGCATTCCGTAAGTTTTTAGTAAACGATGAAGAGGTGCACGCAATGGTTCAGGAGAACAAGAAAAAGCCTGTAAAGAAGAGCAAGTTTCAAGCTCGATTAGAAAAAATGGCGAAAGAAAAAGGTGTAGAATTGCCAAAGCAATAGTTATGAGAAACTTATTCCTTCTACTCTCTTTATCTGCGTTTTTGTTTGCATGCAAAAGCAATAAAGATGCAGCTAACTCAACAGCAGTAGCGTTGGAGTTTTCAAAATCTCAATGCATGGGAAAATGTCCTGCTTATGAATTGAAGGTTTTACAAAACGGATCTGCAACGCTAAATGTAATTGCTAACCTTGAGTTAGAGCCAGGTTCGTACACATGCGCCAATTGTGATGCGCTTCAAATTCAGCTTATTCTGCAAAAAGCAAAAGAGATTGGTTTTAAAAACTTTGAAGATAAGTACGATCCGGGAGTTATGGATTTGCCTTCAACTACAACGGTTATAGACAACAAAAAAGTAATTAACCTATTGGACGCACCTCAAGAATTAATCGACCTCGAAGAACAAATTCACGATGCCTACATTAAAGGGCACGTTTGGGAAAAAGCAGAGTAATGAGTATTTGGCACGGAAATCCAGACCTGGCTCAGAGCAAAAAATTAGCAGTTGGCACTATTCACGACGCTTTGGGTATAGAGGTTACCGAAATTGGCGACAATTACATAAAAGGAACCATGCCAGTAGATGAGCGTACAGTTCAACCCTACGGTATTTTACACGGCGGTGCTTCGGTGGTTTTAGCAGAATCGCTCGGTTCTATTGCCAGTCATTATGTGGTGGATACCAACAAATACGTTACCGTTGGTTTAGATATCAATGCTAATCACTTACGTCCAGTACGCTCTGGATTGGTTACTGGTAAAGCCTCCCCTATTCACTTAGGCAGAAAAAACCACGTGTGGGACATTGAAATCCGATCGGATAGAGACAAGCTAGTTTGCAAGGCCCGATTGACCATTGCTGTTATCAAGAAAGAGGAATTAGGCGGGCGTTAACTCTTCCTCGGTTACACCGACATCATTGCTAGCTGCATTCGTTTTAGTTGGAGTCGTTTCATTAAACTCTTTTTTGATTTTTACAAAAAAGGAAGTTCCCCTACCCAATTCAGAATCTAAAGTGATTACACCATTTATTCTTTTTAAAGATTCTTTTATAACGTATAATCCTAAGCCAGAGCCCTTACCTATTGAACTACCGCGGTAAAACATTGTAAATAAATTCTGTTTGGTTCTGGTGTCCATTCCTATGCCATTGTCCGAAACTTTTATCACCCAAAACTCGGGTTCTTC
>CBFICO010000119.1:0-6990 GCA_965661115.1 Salibacteraceae bacterium | reverse complement strand
GAATTATGAGTTTCCTACCAAATGGGAAGATGTTTCCAGCGGTATGCAAATCACCTCACTCTATAGAGTTGGATTAAGCGATAGCGTTCCGGGTTACATTATCTCTGGAGCTCAAGACAATGGAACTTTTTACAGAGACGCAACGGGCAAATGGATGAACATTTCTGGCGGCGACGGCATGGATGCAGTTATTCATAGAACCGATCCAAGTCAAGGGGTTAGTTCATCTCAATACGGAAGGTTTTATCAATATGTAGGGAATGGTTCCAGCGTATTTAATTTTAATGTGTTTGGTGGTGGCAGCGGAGCCTGGACTACACCAATTGAGCAAAGTCCAACAACTGCTGGCGACTATTACATTGGGTTTGAAAATATTGTGTTGGCATCCCGGCAAAGTGGAAATCGCATTTTGGGCAACCTGCCAAGCGCTGGTAACGACCCTATATCGGCTTTCGCTGTTTCTGGTAATTTACCGTCACACATTATTGTAGCAAAACGTCCGTACTTCGCTAATTCTGTAAACACTAAAATTTATTACACCAGAAATGAGGGCCTAACTTGGCAGAATATCACTGCTGGTTTGCCCGATAGTATGTTCTGTACGGCGGTTGCAATTGACGATAACGACCCCAAAATAGTGTATGCAACTTTTGGTGGATTTGCTGAAGGCCAAAAAGTGTTTAAGTCAATTAACGCTGGGGTTACGTGGATAAACATTTCTAGAAATCTGCCCAATATTCCGTTTAATACCATTGTTCAAGATATTCAGTCAGGAAATAACGCCTTGTATGTAGGTGGCGACGTTGGAATCTATTACACAAACGATAGTTTGAGCGAGTGGAAACTTTACTCCAAATCATTTCCGAATGTAATTGTGAGCGATTTAGAGATACATCCCAAAGAAAGAAGACTTTATGCATCAACATTTGGAAGAGGAGTATGGTCTGTAGGTGTTATTGATACGGTTTATAATTTTCCTAAAATCAATAATCCTACAAAACCACCTGTAGCTATTGATACAGAGGTATTTAGAGATAGCGATATTCGATTGTTTCCAAACCCGAATAACGGTTCTTTTTCAATTGAAATAGAGGCAAGGCAAGCACTGAATACTAAGCTTTCAATTGTAAACGTAATGGGAAAAACTATTCACACTCAACCTCTAAACGTAATTGCTGGAAAATCGAGCAATCAATTGAATGTAAATCTTGCGTCTGGGGTTTATTATCTGCGTATTGATGGCGCTGGTTCAAGCAAAGTGCAGCAGTTTATGGTTACCCGTTAAGGTAACGTTCGCTCAAAATATTTAGGTGGTGTTTTTCGTGACCCAGAATAATAAATCCTGCGGCTCTAACCGAAAGATTATTCCCAGAAGCTGTACCTGTCTGAGTAAGGTTGTCAACTTTTAGATAATCAAAGACAGATAAGGTAAAAGCCCTTGTGCTTTTATAAGCAGATATCAATTCTTGTTTAGACAAAGTAGTTTTACTAGCCATTTCCACATATTCATCTTGGTCGAAACCAGGTAAGTGTTGTTTTTCTCCTCTGGCAATTGCAAAAGCACGGTATGCAAAAACAATCTCGGTATCAATAATGTGCTGGAGTAGTTCTTTTACCGTCCACTTTCCTTTTTGATACGCATAGCTGAATTGTTCTTCTGCAATACCTTCAATTAAGGTTAACGTTTTGTTTCTGGACTCAATCAGTTGTTCTTTAAGAGCGCGGTTTTCGGTTAATGAAATGTACGTTTCGTAATAAGGGGCGTATTCGTGCTTTTCGGGTTTCATTTTTATTCAGTATTTAAAATAATACATTGTCGAAAGTTACCAAATCCACCTATAACAACAGCTTTTTAGTCAATGATTTACATTTTTTTTTACAACGTAAATAGTTTACGTTCTCGGGTAGTTTCTTCGCTTCGTAATCTTAAAAAAATAGCATTATGAAAAACGAAAGAAACACAAAATTAGCCAGACCAAATGGAATGAATCCAAGAGTTTGGGAGGTATTAAAAAAGGTAGCGGCAGAGTTATGGAATGAGCACGACACAGGCGCTTCGGTTAAACGTAAAGTGATGATTTCTTGTAAAGAGTTTTACGAGATGTTATTGGATGAAAACGGCAACTTAATTCTCGACAATAAATCACTAATCCGTTTTGCCAATAATGGTCATATTAAAACTTGGAGCAACGAAGTATTGATGGAAGCCATAAATCTTATGCAAAATGGAGCCATTGAAAATGCAATTGAGAAACTGGAATTACACCTATCTCTAGACAAAAGCTCAATTGGCGGAAGAGTAAAATTGGCTGAGTGCTACGTGCTTCAAGGAAAAAACAGAGCAGCTCTTTCATTATTAAATGAAGCGGTACATATAAAACCTGAATCGGTTGAGGTTTACGTAAAAAGAGCACAATTGTATTCGCAATTAGATCAAGATGGCAGAGCACTCAACGATTTAAACTTTGCATTGCTTTTAAACCCAAATAGTTTCGATGCATTGCGTTCAAGAGCGAACTTAAGAATTGCACTCTCAAACGTTGAGTTGGCTTTAGAGGATATTCAAAAAATGGAAGCATTAATTCCAAATCACATAGAAACTATAATGCTAGAAGGCAATATGTATTTTCAAGAGAAAAAATACCCTAAGGCATACAAGCAGTTTAAGAAAGTTTTAGGCATGGAGCCCCACAACGCAGAGGCCTTAGTTAAGTTAGCACAGATAAAAATTGAGTTTAAAATTGAAGAGAAAACGGCTTTGCAAGACTTAAAATTTGCGCAGGCATTAGGTCACCCGAAAGCAAACATGTTAATCAGAAATTTAATGACGCAATACCAAAATCAAAACAAGGCAGCGTAAGGATTTCAAAACCGAAAAAGCTACTTTTGATAGGTGCCAGAGTCCATACACCAAATACTAAAGAAATATTGGGGTTACCCAGATTTTAGGAGTAAGCAGGAAGATATTATTCGTTCCGTTATAGACGGACGTGATACCCTTGCTCTGTTGCCTACGGGTGGTGGAAAATCTATTTGTTTTCAGGTTCCTGGTTTATTTTTAGGGAGCTGTACCATCGTAGTTTCTCCGCTTATAGCTTTGATGAAAGACCAGGTGGCTCAGCTTAAAAAACGTGGTGTTAATGCAGATTGCATAGTATCGGGAATGAGTAAAACCGATATTGATAGAGTTTTGGATAATTGCGTTTTTGGAAATACACAATTTTTATACGTGTCGCCCGAGCGATTGCAAACTGAACTTTTTCTGGCGCGATTGCCTTCAATAAATTGCAAATTATTAGCAGTTGATGAAGCACATTGTATTTCTCAATGGGGCTATGATTTTAGACCGGAGTATTTAAAAATTGCAGAAATTAGAACCTACTTACCTGATGTTCCTGTAATTGCGCTTACCGCCACAGCAACTGTGGAAGTAGCTAATGATATTCAAGAGAAGCTCGCATTTGGTGAGAAAAACCTGATTCAGAAGAGCTTTGCACGCTCAAACCTAGCCTACATTATGCAACCCGAATACGATAAGTTTCACAGACTGGAGCGTTTGATTGAGAAAACAGGTGGCTCTGGAATAGTGTATATCCAAAACCGAAAAGGAACGGAAGAAAACGCGCAATTGCTCATAAATAGAGGAATAAAAGCTGCCGCATACCATGCTGGAATGACAGCTTACGAACGTGAAACTACCCAAGAACGCTGGATAAAAAATGAGATTCAAGTAATGGTTGCCACCAATGCTTTTGGAATGGGAATCGATAAGCCCGATGTGCGCTGGGTGGTGCATTTTAATATTCCAGAAAATCCGGAGTCTTATTTTCAAGAAGCGGGTAGAGGAGGCCGAGATGGTAATAAGGCGTATTCGGTATTGATGTACAATGAGGCGGATATTGAAGAGTTGGCAAACTCTCTAGAACGAAAGTACCCACCAATTTCAACCATCCAAAATGTGTATGATTCGTTAATGAATCAATTTAAGATTGCTATCGGTGCGGGAGAAAATGAAGTGGGTGAACTCATTCTTCAAAAGCTTTCCGTTTTTCGGCAGTATTCCGAAGGGGAAATACGAGCCGCGCTTAAACTGCTTGCGCAAGATGGACAACTCTACATTCCACAAAATGTGTTTAGCAGCTCTACGCTGAAGATACTTGTCTCTCAGCGCTACTTTGGCGACAAAACCACAAAAGAATCTGAAGTGTTCGATATGTTACTGAGATCTTATTCGGGTTTATACGATTTTCCAACCTCAATTAAAGAGCAGGAACTTGCTGAACGATTGGAATGGAAACTAAGTGAGGTCCAGCAAATACTCTTAAACATGCAGAAAAAGGAAATAATAGAATATCATTCTGTAAAAACCGACAGCACTATTTATGTTCTTAAAAATAGAGTAAAAAAAGAACTGATTAAGTTAGAAACGGCAAAATATCAAACCTTAAAAGAAAGGCACAAGATGCGTATTGAAGCCATGCTAAATATGCTACGCAAAAATGAATGTAGGTCTAAATTCCTGCTGGCTTATTTTGGAGAGTTGGATGCTGAAAACTGTGGAAAATGCGATGAGTGCTTGAAAGAAAAAAAACGATTAATTGAGGCAAGCGTAAACAATCTTTCCTCTAAAATTTTGCAATGCCTTAGTTCAAAACCAATCGAAATACGAATTGTAGTTGATAATTTAAATCAATACAGCCAGAGGCTAGTGATTGCAGAAATTGAACAATTGGAAGAATCTGGAAAAGTAGTTACCATGGGCAACCTAATAGTTTCAGCTTAGTTCTGATATTTAGCAATTATTGAAGTGAGTAGTTCTTTCGGTAAATCCTTACCCAGGTGATCCTCCATGGTATCCATTAAATCTTCGGTGAGCGAAGGTTTAATTGCAAGTTTAAGTCCCACTTCGTACATTAAATCTCTTTCTTCTTGAGTAATTACACCATCAATAGCAATTAAATACAACAAGTGAAACATTATGTTCATTCTGTGCTTTTCTGATTTTGGAGGTTGTAAAGGAAAATCTTCTTCATTTTACCAAATATGATCCAACTCTTCTTTTGACACTCCTGATCTTTCGCGCATTTCTTCAATGAACATCTCTTCATTGGTATCAACGTCGTCATCGGTTTTAGACATGGTTACAAAAAGCGCCAGTAACGACTTTTTGTTGTACAACATTTTTTCAAAAGGATCTTTCATCATACGTTGTTTAAATCATTGCTTCACGTAACTCGTCAACTTCAAATTTAATATCATCTTCCCCAACTTGGTCAAAAGGATTCTCTAAATGTTCTTGCAAGTTATCTAAGCTAACTAAAATTACACTGTAGAGCACAGCAATTACATAAGCAATTCCATGCGAGTAATCTTCAAAAGTACTTGCGCTGTATGGTCCGTAGAGTAGTGGAAAGAAGTAAATAAATATTTTACTGTAAGCACGTAATGTTATTGGGGTTCGATAATAAAAAACGTTTTTCATGGTTCCGTAAGAAACTAGCATCTTGCTCACATATTGATGTAAACGAGAGTTTTCGCTTCCAGCTGAACCGTACTCTTTAAATTTTGCCACCCATGCCGATAGTTTTGAAAACCGATGATAAATTTCGTGCTCGGTCTTTTTAGCTTCTTCTGGCTCCAACAAAAAATTAGAACTCATTAAATTGAATAATTCATCTAATTCGTTTTTAATTTCATCAGCTAAACCCGCTTTGTTGGGTTGCACCCATTCTCGCACACCATAATAAAATGATAGTGCATGTGCTTTTAAATCAGCGTATTGCTGTAATGCGTACTCCCTTCTTTTGTATGCACTGTCAATAGAAAACACAATAGGAAAAACGATAGCAATACTTATTAAATACAGCGGAAATTCAGCTCTAATGTGGTATTTATTACACAGGTAAGCGGCGGCCAAAGAAATGGCAGACGTTACTACGGTTTTATAATTTATTATTTGAAAGAAGCTTTTAAAAACCTTTATTACCATGTATATTCATTCAAAATAAGACTGCAAAATAAATCTTTTCAAAGACTCTGAGATTTCTTTCAAACTTGAAATCTCCTCGATTATATTTGAGAAAAATTATTTAGCGTGATTGACATTCCCAAGAATATTGAAGATTTAAAGAGCTATAAACCGGGTAAGCCACTTGCTCAAATTATAGAAGAAAAGAGTTTGAGAGAGGTAGCGGTATTATGGAACAACGAAAATAATTTCGGTCCATCACCAAAAGCAATGCTGCGTGTGGGTGAGGCTATGCACAATTCTCATTTATACCCAGATCCTGTTTGTAGCGAGCTTAGAACAATGTTAGCCAGCAAGTGGAATTGCACTTACAATGAAGTTGCTGTAGGAAACGGTAGTGAATCAATTTTCAATAATCTGTTTAATGCATTTTTTAAAGAAGGGGAGGAATTACTCACTTGCGAAGGCACTTTTGTGGCCGTTTACATTTGGGCCAAAGCAAACAATGTAAAAGTTAATACGGTTCCTTTAAACAGCGATTATGGTTTTGATTTAAACGGATTGATCGATGCCATCACTTTAAAAACGAAGGCCATATATTTAAGTAACCCAAACAACCCAACTGGAGCCATGATTCCAAAGGAAGATTTGGAAGATTTTATTAGCAAAGTACCCGACCATATTTTAGTAATTGTAGATGAAGCTTATTGCGAGTTTGCTGCAGATTTATCGCAGGAATATCCAAATAGCGTGGAGATAAAAAAATCTAATGTGCTTACGTTGCGCACATTTTCCAAAGCATATGGTATTGCTGCCATTCGAATTGGATATGCCATTGGTGATGCAAAACTGGTGGAAGCGATTATGAAAGTTAAATTGACTTTTGAACCATCAAACCTGGCACAAGCTGCCGGAATTGGTGCTTTGGAGGATGAGGCTTATCTACAAAAAACAGTACAGAATAACACCGAAGAAATTGCTAAGTTTTACAACTGCTTCGAGCAATTAGGCTTAAATTTTAT
>CBFICO010000118.1:0-7112 GCA_965661115.1 Salibacteraceae bacterium | reverse complement strand
CTGCAGATATTTTTGGTAAAGAGGCGGGCCTGTTCTGCAGCAGTGGAACACAGACTAATCAAGTTGCCATCAATGTGCATACAAGATCTGGAGATGAGGTTATTTGCGATACTCGATCTCATATTCATGTGTACGAGGGTGGTGGTATTGCTGCCAACTCAGGAGTTACTGCAACCTTAATTGAAGGAGTAAAAGGTCAGATAACTGCCGAGCAGATCGAAAAGGAATTGAAAGCTGATAATGTGCATTTTCCTACTTCTAGATTAGTTTCTTTGGAGAATACGTGCAATAAAGCAGGTGGAACTGTTTACGATATTAGTGCAATTAAAGAGATTCAGAACCTGACTAAGGTTCATAAATTAAAATTACACTTAGACGGTGCTCGCATTTTTAATGCAACTGTAGCAGCTGGTTATTCACCAAAAGAAATAGGTAATTGTTTTGATACAATAAGCATCTGTTTGAGTAAAGGTTTAGGCGCTCCAGTTGGAAGTGTTTTGGTTGGCAGCAAGAAATTTATTCATGCCGCCAGAAGAGTGCGTAAGCGTTTTGGTGGTGGCATGCGACAAGCCGGCTATTTGGCTGCCGCTGGTATTTACGCATTAGATAATAATGTAGAAAGGTTAGCTAAAGACCATAGTAAAGCAAAGCTGCTAGGTGAAGCTTTTTCTCAGCTAAGCTTTGTTTCTGATGTAACACCCGTTGAGACCAACATTGTAATGGTTCATTTTAATGATCAAGAAACAAAAGATAAAGTATTGGAGCAGCTAACTGCAAACGGTATTCATGCTTTAACGCTAACAGAAACAAGCATTCGATTGGTTACTCATCTGGATATCACCGATGAACAGTTTGAATACGCTTTATCAAAAATTAAAATTTTGAACGCTTAAATTCGGAATGATTCTTGCTATTTTTAAAGCAATGAAAAGAGGTTGGTTTTACATAGTTGGTTTAAGTTTTCTTACAAGCTGTTCAAGCTTGGAACAATCAAATTACTACACCGATGACCTTTATTACAACGATGAAGTAACCCACAATTTTAATTTCTCAGCCATCTTAAACAACGAAAACGTTGCTGTTCCAGAAGATGCCGTAGTATATTTCGACGAATCTGAATCAAGGTGTTTAAATCCAACATTTGAAGATAGACTTGCTGCAATGGAGGCTGAAGATAATTACGTTCCTAAAGCGAACGAAAGCCCTGCTCCAAATTCTAGTTTTTCAAATCCTGTAAATTACCCTATGGTGGGTTTAGGTATATCTGCTGGAAACAGCTGGTATATTAGGCAACCAATGATGCAGCCTGGTTTTGTGTCTCCATACAATACATTTAATCCGTATTACAACCCATATTATTTCCCGTCGCATAGTCATGGGCAAATGATACACGTAGGGGCGGGAACAAGCTACATTCCAAATACAAACAGTAATGTAGTGGTAGAAACGAAACCTTATCGTCCAAATGTTTCTTCTTCAAGATACGAGGCAGACCGATTAAACAGAATAGTTCAACCGATAAGACCAAATGCCAACAACCAGAGTAATTCCTCTACATCAAAGCCTGGCTATAATTCCAACAGCAGTAGAAAATACCGGACAGGTTCAGGTTCTAGTTCTGGAGTTTGGTCAAATCCAGGTTACCACAATTCTTCTAGAAGCTCAGGTTCTAGTGGTTCAAGTAGGTCAGGCTCAGTTCAAGGAGTAAGAAGAAGGTAATATGCGTCTTGTTTTTCTAGGCGTACTTTTTATTTGTTTTCAGTCAGCTTTAGCTCAGAATTTAGAAGATGTTGCGCGTTTTTCTCAGCAAGAAATAATGGGCAGTGCGCGCTACGTTTCTATGGCTGGTGCGTTTGGATCACTAGGAGGGGAGTTAAGTGCAGTAAATACCAATCCAGCTGGGTTAGGTGTATTTAGAAGAGGCCAGTTTTCTTCAAGTATCACGGTTGGAAATAATAGTTCAACAATTGAGCATTACGGAACGAACTCTTCGGCTGATAGGACCTTTGGGCGCTTATCGAATTTTTCTGTTGTACTTGCAGAGGAATCTGACCACCCAGATTGGGAATTTGTAAATATGTACTTTGGATACAATCAACAACGAGTATTTACCTCAAACACACGGTTTTCGGGAGTGAATAATCAAAGTTCATTACTCGATTTGTATTTCCTTGATGTAATTGAAGATCCAGATGTGACGGTTGAATCGATTGAGAACTTTTTTCCATTTGGAGCTGGTTTAGCATGGGGGGCATTTCTAATTGATACGTTAAATGGAGAATATTACCACGCAAACGAATTCCATGGGCAAACTCAAACTAGAGCGGATAGCGAGGAACGCGGAATAGGGCATTACAGCTTTGGGCTTGGAGGTAATTTTAGAAACAAACTTTACCTTGGTGCAACTATTGGTTTTTCTGCATTACGATACGCTAGTAACTCGGTTTATAGGGAAGTTTTACCAGAAAACGACCCCAACACTTTTGTAAAAGACTGGCAACAAGAAAACAATCTTACCATTCGCGGAAATGGATTTCAGTTTAAGCTGGGTGCAATTTATAGAATCAATAAATACTTGAGAATGGGTGCTTCTTTCAGAAGCACGGAGTATTTTAAACTATCAGAGGTTTACACCAGTGATCTAACTGCTAATTGGAAAGATAGAGATCCAACATCGGCAAATTCACCCGAAAGCTTGAACGATTATAAGTTTCGGAGTCCCTATATTCTAGGTTTAAGCTTTGGGGCCGCAAAAAAGAAGTTAGGTGCTATAAACATTGGTGCTGAGTTAGTTGGCAATGAAGTAATTGAGTTTAGAACAATTCCGTTTAGAGGAATAGATTTCACCGAAATTAATCAAGAGATAGAAAACGTATTTAATCCAACATTTAATACTAGAGTTGGAGTAGAGAAAGTGTTTGGGCCAATTTCTATGAGGGCTGGTTACGCATTTCGTTCGGCAGTTACTAACTCAACATTAGCTGAAAGACAGTTCTTTGGCTTTGGTGGAGGATATAGGATTAAAAAAATGATGTTTGATATTGGTTATGGGTATACTATGTCGAACGCTGTAAACAGAAACATTCATTTTGCAGAAAATATCAACTTAAAACTAAGTACTCAGAAGCTCCAACAACACCAAGTGGTGGTTAGTGTTGGTGTTTATTTGGAGTAAAATGAATGCCGTGTTTCATTCTTATTTTATCGAAAACTTTCTTTTTGGGTGATACAACCCCTTCATTACTTTTTTAGGCAATCTGTTTTCATAGAATAATCCCCAATGTTTTTCGGGTTCCATGGGCTCAGCAGATCCTTTCCAAGATTCATCAAATGCTTCGAATATAAAGGTGAGAATGTTATCTTTTTCGCACCAATGCATCAAATCTTCATAGTAGGTTTTCTGAAATTCTTCTGAGACATTCTCTGGATCAATTCCTCTACCATTTGAGTTGGTAGCCCATCCGGCCTCTGTAATTACAACTACCTTTTTTGGATATTTCTTGGCAATGGCGTAGTAGTTTTCTTGGGTGTATTCTAGACCCGCATGAATGTTTTGGTATTCCCAAACAGGATAGGTGTGAATAGAAATAAAATCAACCACCTCTGCTAAAGGCTCTAATTTATTTAACCAAGGAACATAGTTTTCGCAAAATGTTACTGGCTGTTTTGCAACTGATTTTACAGTCGTTACAAAATCTATAACTCTATGCACAGAAACATAATGATCGGTCCATTCCACGCAGGCTTCATTACCAACAGACAAGCAGCAAACAATATCCTCATATTCGTTTGCCCATTTGCCTAACTTATAAATAATGGCGTCGTTTTGTTTTCTGTTTTTTTCTAATTGCTCGATAGAGTAGGAGCCTCCCCAAGGACAACCTTGGTTGTTGAGTTCTGCCACAATATAGGCTCCCAACATTACTTTAAAGTCGAAACCCTCTTTTCTGATGATTTCTAAAACTGTTTTTGCGTGTTGATCACAATCGTATAGACGTAAGTATTTCCAGTTCTTTTGCAGTATTAGCAAGTCTTCCTTTACTTGCTCATAAGTTGGATAAACCAAGCCTGGAGCTTGTCCTTTTCTAAAACCAGAATAGCAAATGGCTTTTCCCGATGGAATGTTTAATACGTCTCTATAATCCATAAATTAGTTTTAGTGAAACTTTAGTTTTTCGTCTTTGTCCCAAATTCCCCAATAGGCGCCAACATCACCTTCGGCACCTACCTTCCAAGACTCATCAAATGAAGAGAAATAAAACATTTCAATTCCCGCTTCTTCTGCCCAAAGTTGAGCATTTATAAAGTACTTCATTGCAGCTTCTTCCGACGGAAATGCACCTTCAAAATTTTCGCCTTTGCTTGGCCAACCAGTTTCAGTAATAATTACTTTTTTGCCCGGTGCTGAAGCTGCCGCTTGATTATACATTGCTTGCATATGACCCAAAGCACCTTCCAATGGAGTTCCTTCCCAGTAGGGGTAACAATTAGATAAAATAACATCGCAAGCTTCTGTTATTGCAGGTCGCTCTGTAAATTCATAATAGGCGTCTACGTAACCTACCGGTATTTCTGGAATAGCTTCTTTTATTCGATTTATGTAAGCAATTAATTTTTCCTCAGATAACTCTCCTCTATACATTACTTCATTACCAACAGCAGCAACATTAACCACTCCTTGTTTAGCTAAAGTAATGAGTCCGTTAATTTCTTGCTCATTCATCTCTTCATCGTCGCTAAGCCAAGCACCAACTAATGTTTTTAGCCCATGTTTGTGAGCAATTACAGGAATGTGTTCATTGCCTTCAATACAAGAAAAAGACCGTACCCACTTGGTATGTGGTTTTAAAATTTTGATTCTGCGTTCTACCTGTTCAGGTGTAATTTCAACTCCAGGGCTCTGACCGTCTTCATACATGCTGAAACAAATTCCGTGCATGCCTTGATCTAGCAACTTTTTCCAAAGCTTTACTAAATCTTGTTTCGAGTGGTTTGCAAAATCCAATTCTGAAGCAACACTGTCAAAAGTTTGCTTGCGTTGAACATAGTTTAATGGGTAGGACATTTAGTGTAATTATTTGTGTGGTGTATTAATGTCTTATTTAAAGATATGATATTCTGTCTACTAAATCTGCTGTTCTAGCAGCGTATCCAGCTTCATTGTCGTACCAAGAAACTAGTTTTACCATGTTGCCATTTACGCTTGTTAGCGGAGCATCGTATATACTGGAGTGTTTGTTTCCAACAATGTCAACAGAAACAATTGGCGCTTCTGAGTATTGCAAAATCCCTTTCATTGCGCCATCAGCAGCAGCTTTAAAAACAGCATTTATCTCTTCGAGTGTTACTTCTTTCGAAAGTTCAACAGTAATGTCAGTTAAAGAGCCGGCAGGCGTTGGTACACGAAGAGCAATTCCGTCTAGTTTACCTTGTAAAGCTGGAATTACTTTTCCAACTGCAGTAGCTGCACCCGTTGTTGTTGGAATTATGGATAGTGCCGCTGCTCTGGCGCGTCTTAAATCTTTATGGGGTGCATCTTGAATTCTTTGATCTGCTGTGTATGCATGCACTGTAGAAATATAGCCTTTTTCAATTCCAAAATTTTCGTTTAAAACTTGAACAATCGGCGCTAGACAATTCGTGGTACATGACGCATTAGAAACAATCAGATCTTCTGTATTTAGGTTGTCATCGTTTACCCCCAATACAATAGTTTTGACATTTCCTTTAGCTGGCGCAGAAATGATTACCTTTTCAGCACCTGCTTCTAGGTGTTTTTTGGCGTCATTTTCATGAGTAAATCTTCCTGTTGATTCAATTACGATGTCAATATTTAAATCGTTCCAAGGCAGTTGTGATGGATCTGATTCGTTATAGACCTTAATACAGTTGCCATTTATTGTAATCTCGTTTTTAGAATAAGAAACTTTACCATTAAAATTTCCTTGTGCCGAGTCGTATTCAAACAAATGGGCCAGTGTTTTAATATCTGCAAGGTCGTTAATAGCTGCAACTTCGTGGTTGTTGCTCTCTATTAAATTCCTAAGAGTAAGTCTTCCAATTCTACCAAAACCATTTATGGCAATTTGTGCTTTTGTGCTCATAGTATTCGATTTAATGAATATGTGGTGCAAGTTTAAAAATACTTTTAGTAAAAATAACCATAAGTACAAATTTGCTTATGAACTTTGAAACTAATTTTCGGTTTGGACAAAAAAAATCCCCTAGCTGAAGAACAACTTGGGGATTTCTAATTCGTTTGAAATGTTACTTAGAGCATTGCTTGCATTTTTTCAGCTTCTTCGTTTGCCAATTCTTCATCAACAAGAATTCTACCGCAATGCTCACTGATAATGATTTTTTTACGTGCTCTAATGTCCAATTCTCTTTGTGGAGGAACCATAAAGAAAGAACCTTGAGTTGCTCCGTCAATAACAGGAACAACCGCTAAGCCATGAATAGAATTGTTTCTGATTCTTTTGTAACCCTCTAATAATCTTTGCTCAATTTTAGAACCGTACTCATCAGAAAGCTTCATTAAAGCTTTTTCTTTTTTCTCGTTCTGAGAAATGATAGTATCTAGCTCGCCTTTCTTTACAGATAAATCTTTAGACCGCTCTTTCAATTTATCGTCAGCTAAACCTAGAATCTCTTTTTTGTTTTCAATCTTTACTTTGAATTCGTTAATTCTTTTTTGAGCCAACTCAATTTCAAGATTTTGGAATTCAACTTCTTTAGTTAACGCTTCAAACTCACGGCTGTTTTTCACGTCCTCAAGTTGCTTTTGGTATTTTTTGATTTGCGCTTCAGATTCTTTGATGGTTAATTTCTTTTTGGCGATATCTCCTTCTAAACCTTCAATCTCTTCGTTTAGCTTGTTTACACGACCTTGAATTTCTTCAATTTCTAACTCAAGATTTTCAACTTCTTTGGGTAATTCACCTCTTGTTGCACGAATTTCGTCGATTTTGGAATCGATTAATTGTAAGTCATATAGAGATCTTAGTTTCTCTTCGATAGTCGCAACTGCAGCTTTTTTAGCCATATATACTTAATTAATAGTAGTTTACGGGATTTGTATTTACTTCCGTCAAATGGACTGCAAATTTAGG
>CBFICO010000117.1:0-7386 GCA_965661115.1 Salibacteraceae bacterium | reverse complement strand
CAGGTATTAAACTAACCATTGGTCCTGCCATTGAAAATGGGTTTTACTACGATGTGGATACTGCTGAACATTCTATTTCTGAAAAAGATATTCCAGCAATAGAAAAACGCTTTATAGAATTTGCAAGAGCAAAATCTGAGTTTAAAATGCGCGAAGTATCCAAAGCGGATGCTCTAAACCTATATCAAACTCAAGGCAATGAGTTTAAAGTAGAGTTAATCGAGAACCTTACCGATGGCGATATCACTTTCTGCGATCATGCAAACTTTACCGATTTGTGCCGTGGTGGACACATTCCACACACAGGTTTTGTTAAAGCGGTTAAGGTACTTAGCATTGCTGGGGCTTATTGGAGAGGTGACGAAAACAAACCTCAACTTACAAGAGTTTATGGTATTTCTTTCCCGAAACAAAAAATGCTCGACGAGTATTTACACATGTTGGAAGAAGCCAAAAAACGTGACCACAGAAAATTAGGTAAAGAACTTGAGTTATTCACCTTCTCAGAAAAAGTTGGACAGGGCCTACCGCTTTGGTTACCAAAAGGAGCCGAGCTTAGAGCTAGGTTAGAAGATTTTCTAAAAAAAGCTCAAGTTAAAAGTGGATACCAGCCAGTAATGACACCCCACATTGGCAACAAACAACTGTATGTAACCAGTGGTCACTACGAAAAATATGGCGAGGACTCTTTTCAACCTATCCATACTCCAAAAGAAGATGAAGAGTTCTTACTTAAACCAATGAACTGTCCACATCATTGCGAAATTTATAAGTCAAAACCCAGAAGTTACCGCGATTTACCCGTACGATTTGCAGAATTTGGAACGGTATATCGTTACGAACAATCGGGAGAGTTGCACGGCTTAACTCGTGTTAGAGGATTTACTCAAGATGACGCACATTTATTTGTTCGTCCAGACCAGTTAGTGGAAGAATTCCAAAAAGTAATTGACCTAGTTAGTTATGTTTTTACCTCTCTTGGGTTTGAAGATTATGAAGCTCAAATCTCACTCCGAGACCAAGATGATCATAGCAAGTATATTGGGTCTGACGAAAACTGGGAAAAATCTGAAAGTGCCATTTTACAAGCAGTTGAAGGCAAGAACTTAACTACCAAAATTGAATATGGCGAAGCCGCATTCTACGGCCCTAAGCTTGACTTTATGGTTAAAGACGCTTTGGGCAGAAAGTGGCAGCTAGGTACTATTCAGGTTGATTACAATTTACCAGAGCGATTTGAACTTGAATATATGGGTAGTGACAATCAAAAACACCGCCCAATAATGATTCATAGAGCGCCTTTTGGGTCAATGGAACGGTTTATTGCAATATTAACAGAGCACTGTGCAGGTAAGTTTCCGCTATGGTTAACACCCGATCAATTTGCAATACTCACGATTTCAGACAAGTACAATGAAGTAGCTGAAAATATGCTACTTTTGCTCGCCCAAAAAGGGCTGCGTGGTTATGTAGATGACCGCTCAGAAAAGATTGGGAAGAAAATTCGAGATACTGAATTGGCTAAAATTCCTTTCATGCTAATTATCGGCGAAAAGGAAGCAGAATCAGGCCAAGTGTCGGTAAGAAAGCAAGGTGAGGGAGATTTGGGAAGTTTTTCCACCGAAGGTTTCGCCGAGTTGATTGAAAAAGAAATAAAAGAGTTAGTTAAAGATTTTAATTAAAATAAAGAGGAGGATTAAGCCATAGCAAGAAGATTCAGACCCCAGCAGCAAAGGCAAAAAGAGCCGGTGAACAGGATAAATGATAGAATATTTGCTGATCCAGTAAGGTTGGTTAGTGAAGGCGAAGGTGCCGAGGTGCTTGACCTTGCAAAAGCTTTAGCAAGAGCGGATGAAGCTGGTTTAGATTTAGTGGAGATTTCACCGAATGCTAAGCCGCCAGTAGTAAAAATTCTTGACTACAAAAAGTTCGTTTACGAGCAAAAGAAGAAGAAAAAAGAAATGCAGTCGAAAGCCACAAAGGTGGTGGTAAAAGAAATCCGTTTTGGACCTAATACCGACGAGCACGATTTTAACTTCAAGCTGAATCACGCTAGAAAATTCTTGGAAGAAGGAGCAAAACTTAAAGCTTTCGTGTTCTTTAAAGGTCGTACTATCGTCTTTAAAGAAAGAGGAGAAATTTTGCTACTAAAACTTGCGCAAGAATTGGCCGATATAGGAGACGTAGAATCGTTACCAAAAATGGAAGGAAAACGAATGATTATGTTCCTAGCTCCTAAAAAGAAAAAATAATTCCCCTATATATTGTTTAATCAGTAAAAAGCAGAGAAATGCCTAAGATGAAAACAAAATCCAGTGCAAAGAAGCGATTTAAGCTAACTGGCTCTGGTAAAATTAAAAGGAAACACGCTTTCAAAAGCCACATCCTTACAAAGAAAGAAACAAAACAGAAGCGTAATCTTACGCAGTCTGGATTGGTTCACAAGTCAGACGAAAAGAGTATTCTTACTCAACTCGTTCTTAAGTAATCAGATTAATATTTGGTTTTATTTTTTAACCCGGGTGCTAGTAACTAAGCAGTTTGAAACAGTAACTCACTGCCACTCAAAAAAATTAAATTATGCCTAGATCAGTAAATTCAGTAGCATCACGAGCAAGACGCAAAAAAGTGATGAAAATGGCCAAAGGATACTTTGGTCGCAGAAAGAATGTTTGGACTGTTGCAAAAAACGCCGTTGAAAAAGGGTTAGTTTATGCATACAGAGACAGACGTCAGAAGAAACGTAATTTCAGATCGCTTTGGATTACTCGTATTAATGCGGGTGCTAGAGCAAATGGAATGTCGTATTCTCAATTTATGGGTAAAGTAAACGCAGCTAACATTGACTTAAGTCGTAAGGTTTTAGCCGATTTAGCTATGAATCATCCAGAGGCTTTTAAAGCTGTGGTTGACAAAGTGAAATAGTTCAGTTTACACTATTTCATAATTAAAATAAAGGGAATTGTTTAAAGGTCGCCATTTGGCGGCCTTTTTTTGTACACCTTAACCTCACCAAAATCCGCCACCTGCTTAAATTGCTTTTGAGTATCATTTTCTAAATCGTGGTACAGTTTGTTCCGCTCAAGAAAAAGCTCTTTTCCATGTAAATAGGTTTCTACATCAGCAGCATTCATAAACCACGAATATGTGTGTTTGTTAATCACCAAATAATCGGGGTTGTCATTTTCTATCAGCTCTAAAGATAACCCCCAATAATGGCGGTAATTCAAGTTTTCCATTTTTGGTATATAGGTGTACTTATCAGCAGATATAAAAGCTCGCTCGTGCACATTTTTCTTTAACCACTCCCCTGCTTTTAGCTCGGCCGAATTAGTATAATGCTCAACTCTTTGATTACTGTACGAAGTAGCATTGAGTACTCCTAAAACACAAATAACACCGGTAACAACTGCTGAAAGTTGATTTGAGATAACAGGTGGAATCGCCTTGATAGTTTTTATCTTTTCAACGATGGCCTCAATTCCAAGCGCTGTATAAATCAACACAAAAGGAATTATTGGAATCAGGTAATGTGCAAAATGTGATTTCACCCTAAAAACCACCACAAAACAAAACATCACAATCCAAGCAAACGGAATTATAAGCTTAACAGAAAGCGTATCTCGGTTCTTTATAATGTGATAAAAAACTAGCAATAGACCAACACAAGCTAGCAATGACCAATACAATGGAACTACTTCGTTATCTACTAATATTTTTATCCAACCTATAAAACCAGAATCGTCTCTAAACCAATGCCCATCTTTGTGCACAGAGGCAACCGCAACAATTCCGTTTAAAAAATTGAACCCTTTAATACCTTGTGGCGAACCCATTGAAAAACCCAATGTAAATACCCCAAATGAACCTAGACTAAAAATAGCTCCATTGAGTAGCCGTTTTACAAACTGATTGTTTCTCCATAGAAAAAATGAGAATCCACCAAGAACCAGAAGAGCAACACAGAGTATTCTGCAAAATGAAACAATGCTCAAAATAGAACTGCTTATCTCGTTATCACTGGGTAAATAAGAAGCTACTACATCTGGATTAGAACCTATTGTTCCCAAAAGCGCAAGGACCAGCAACACTGTTGCTCTCGTAACACGGGATAGATTCTTCGGTTTTTCGACTTCATAAATAAAAACCAATAACCAAATTATTGGCAGTAAAGCTATGCCAACGTACTTGGTTGAAAATGCAAAACCAGCTGATAAAACAGCATACACAAGCGTTTTAATGGTAGGTTCAGTTACGTATTTCGAAAGGTAAAAGAGGCTTACGGTCACAAAAAACACTTGTGCTAAATCTGGGTGGAGCATGGTTCCGTAATTAACAAGGGCAATGCTGGAGAGCAGAATCAAAAGGAATACTAGCAGTTGTGTGTAAAGCTTTTTATCTCTCAACAGTTTACTTGAAACTAATGCAGTTCCAATCAAAAAACCGGAAGATAGTAGTCGCATAATAATAACACCTACTTGCTCAGTTACTGGCGTAAAAAACCCAACAATATTGAAGAATATCAAACCTATGTTGTAGTACAATAGGCCATATTCATACCTATTAATATCAAACGAATTGGCGTTATAAGCATCCAACATTGCACGCAAAAAATCCACCTCATCGGTATTAAACGCATCAATGATTCTGATATTCTCGGATGCGGAATAAACAATTGGCCAGTAGGAAAAAATTAAGGCTATTGCAGAAATTACGGCAACAAATAGTGTGTTTTGATATTTTTTAAAAAACGTCACCGATTATATAATTCGTATCTACAATTCCGGGTTTACTCTGTTCTGTTTACACCTTTCGCTGCCAACAAATGATCTGGAACCGATTCCAAAACTTTACGATAGGTTTTTGCTGCTACCTTCGGTTTACCATTCAACTCTTGAGCATAACCTAACATATATAGCGCATCAAAAAACTTATCGTCTAAAGAAAAGGCTTTATTAAACAACACCTCGGCTGTATCGGGCTGTTCTTCCAATAACAACTTTACATACCCCATATTAAAGTATGCATCAGTATAGGTGGAGTCAATTGCCAAAATATCTTGGTAATCTTTTATTGCTTTTTTGGCTTCGTTGATACTTTGATGATACAACCCTCTTCCGTAGTATGACTCAATACTATTTGAATCAATACGAATAGCGTTGTTATAGTACAAAGGAGCTAATTCGTGTTTTTCCATGGCGTACAAATTGGCTAGCTGAATGTAAGCGTCGTAGTGATTTCTATCCTGCTCCACCGCAGTCTGAAAACTCGTTACCGCTTTTACCGTATCGCGGCCATACTTATGCGCCATACCTTTTAGATAATAGGCTTGGGCATTGTACACATCGAATTCAAGTGCGGCATTTGCCCAATTTATACACTGCTGTAAATCGCCAGTAATTAAATATACTTCCGCCTTTTCAAGCATAATCGGAATTGAGCCTGGTACTCTAAAAATGGCATAATCTAGTACTTCTTTAGATTCTTTAAAACGTTGCATGGCAAACAACAAATTGGCCTTTCTCAGATACCATGTATCGGTAGTTGAATCTACTCCAATTGCTCTATCCAAATCACTCAAAGCACTTTCGTAATTCTCATCTTCTTGTCGCAATTGCGCGCGATAATTATAAAGATTTGGGTCGCTTGGGTTTTCTTTAATAAGCGCGTTGATACTGTCGTACTTCGATTCGTATTCGATGGGTTTAGCATCGCTTTTTTGTTCTGTAGATTGTTGATCTGAACCACAACTAGCCAGGAAGACGATAGAAAGAATTAGAAAGTATTTCATGTTTTAATTAATATCTATTTCGAAAGAGTAATGCGTAAATCAGAGCAAGACCACCTAAACCGTCATTCCCGCGCAGGCGGGAATCTAAACTTTAACTGGAGATTCCCGCCTGCGCGGGAATGACGCAACGCACACATTATTAGTTATATTTCAAATAAAAAATCCCCTTAGAGTATAACTCCAAAGGGATTACAAATTTAAAAGACTGTTTCAAAAAGCGCTTATGCCTTATTCAGCGGACATCTTTTCTTTTAACTGTGCTTCGATTTCTTCTGCTAATTCAGGGTTATCGCCAATCAGCTCTTTAACTGCATCTCTACCCTGCCCTAGTTTTGTGTCTCCATAGCTAAACCAAGAACCCGATTTTTTTACCAGGTCGTTCTCAACAGCCAAGTCCAATAGTTCGCCGGTTCTAGAGATTCCAGCTCCGTACATAATATCGAATTCTGCTTTACGGAAAGGTGGAGCAACCTTGTTCTTTACTACCTTAACTCGTGTTCGGTTACCAATTACTTCATCACCCGCTTTTATTTGCGTAGAACGTCTAATATCCAATCGAACAGAAGCGTAAAACTTAAGTGCGTTTCCACCAGTTGTAGTTTCTGGGTTTCCGAACATTACACCAATTTTATCTCTCAACTGGTTAATGAAAATGCAACAGCAGTTTGTTTTGTGAATGGTCCCTGTAAGTTTTCTTAATGCTTGCGACATCAATCGTGCGTGCAATCCCATCATAGAATCGCCCATTTCACCTTCAATTTCTGCTCTTGGTGTTAATGCTGCAACAGAGTCAACCACCAATAAATCAATAGCTCCTGAACGAATTAAATTATCGGCAATCTCCAATCCTTGCTCACCATTATCTGGTTGCGCAATCAATAAGTTTTCGGTATCTACTCCCAAACTCTCTGCGTAAAAGCGATCGAAAGCATGCTCTGCATCAACAATTGCCGCTATTCCACCTTGTTTTTGCACCTCTGCAATGGCGTGGATAGCCAAGGTAGTTTTACCAGAAGATTCAGGTCCGTATATTTCTACAATTCTACCTTTTGGATAGCCGTTTACCCCTAAGGCTGCGTCAAGGGTAATTGAACCTGATGGAATAACATCTACCTTTTCAATGGCATCGTCTCCTAGTTTCATTACGGAACCCTTACCGTACATTTTATCTAATTTATCAAGGGTTAGTTTTAGTGCTTTTTCTTTTGCGTCTTGTGACATAATTTTCTGTGTTTTTAAAATATTATCAGGCAAATAAACGGGGGCTGACCGTAACCTTTTTACGTTGTGAAATTAATTATTTCAGTTGGTGATTTTGGGTGATTTTGGAAGAAGTTTTAAAGAGAATCTGAACTTTAATATTCAACATTGTAATCGTCATTCCGCAAGATTAGTTGAGTAGGATTTTTGGAAAAATCCCTATACGAAACTTCTGTGCGGAATCTCAATTTAGTTTTTAGAATTGTTTCTATTCATATTTTGAGATTCCCGCCTTCGCGGGAATGACGGGATATAGAAAACAGTCAATAAAACACAAACTCCACTCTACGGTTTTTCGCCTTTCCTTCTTCAGTGGAGTTAGTGGCAATTGGGCT
>CBFICO010000116.1:0-7682 GCA_965661115.1 Salibacteraceae bacterium | reverse complement strand
TTCTATTACCAATATGGCGGTAAGCCTGTACAATTTCATTGGATAGTTTATACCGATTGAGCCATTTATTGTAGAAATCGTTTACCAAATTTACATAGGCTATATTGTGGTAATCAACTGGAACGGTGAGGCTTTGCTCAAAAACTTGTTTAGACGGAAACTGAGCTTTGTAGTACAATGAACCAATAATGGCTTTAATGTATTTTGTGAAAAAAACGTTTTTTCCGTAGAGTTCATGACGCTTTAACTCTGCCGAGTAATCTTCAACATAAGGCTTGGCTTTTTTTTGTAAGAATGCCAAATAGTGTTTTTGTTCAAACGAATCGAGTTGCACGTTAAGCACTCCAATTGCCTTGTTTATTTGGTCTTTATCTTCTTCAATTAAACGGGCAGGTAGGTATTTATCTTTGCTTAAGGGGGGAGCAGATTTAGGATCAAACGCTCCAAGTTCTAAGCGGTAGTTCGATTTTGGCGCGATGTAGAAGTTACTGCGGTAGCCCTTTATTTTTAAAGCTACTAATCGCGTTTGTTTTACATCAATTTCAAACTCAAATTGGCCATTTTCAGAAATGGTTTGTTCAGCAACGTGAATAGGGTTTCGACTAAATAGGTCGGTGTAGTACAGTAACTTAATACTTTCGTTGGGATAGCTTTTTGCTAAACCCGTTAGTGTTGCACTATAAGCACTGTTGCCAATAAACAAGAAAAAAAGAAGCAGCCTTATGCTCATATGAGCGGGAAGTTTTTAGGAACAAACTCAGAAACATCTCCTTTATTTTTAAGGATTTCCCTAACCACTGTTGAGCTAATAGCCGAGTGTTGCGGTTCGCTAATTAGAAAAACAGTATCTAAACCCGGCGCCATTTGCTGATTCATAAGAGCTATTGTCCGTTCATACTCAAAATCGGCAGCAGTTCTTAATCCTCTTAAAATATAATTTGCCTCAATTTTTTTGCAGTAATCTATGGTTAGGCCTTCGTAGGATTCGATTTTTATTTTAGAATGATTTTCAAAACACTTTTTTAAAGCAAGCATTCTTTTTTCAAGAGGAAAAAAGTATTGTTTGGTATTGTTAACTCCAATTGCTAAAACAATCTCGTCAAACAGGGGCAAAGCTCTCTTTATAATGGCTTCGTGTCCAGTGGTAATTGGATCGAAACTACCTGGAAAAACTGCTTTTTTCATAAGACAAAGTTATTTAATCGTGGTTGCGGTAGAAAATGCTAAAGTTAACGTGACCAAATTTTCGAGCAAACTGAAAGTGCTCATACTTTTCGAAGTTGTGTTCCTTGCCATGTTCCAGCACAAACCAACCTTCTTCTGCTAACCAATTATTAGCGAAAACTAACGAAGGTAGCTTGATGAGTTCCTTTGATTGATAGGGTGGATCGGCGAACACAATATCAAACGCCTCATTATTTTCTTTCTGAAGAAATTTAAACACGTTTTGTTTTGCAACCTTTATATCAAACCCAAGCTCCTTAATAGTTTTTATTTGAAAACCAACGCAGGTGCTGTTTTGCTCTACATTTACGCCCAAGCCGGTTCCTCTGCTTGCAAACTCAAAAGCAATGTTTCCGGTGCCGCTGAATAAATCCATTACTCGAGCGCCTTCTAGAAATAAATTGTTTTCCAAAATATTGAACAAACCTTCTTTTGCAAAATCGGTGGTAGGGCGTGTTGGAATGTTTTTAGGCGCTTGTAAACGCCGTCCTTTATGTTTTCCTTTTATTATGCGCATTTTAACAATGCTTCAATGCAAAATGGTACATTCTGATCGGTTGCTGAACCTTGTATTTTTAAGTTGAAATACTGCTCCATTACTTCTGTGTCTATTGTGCTATTTAACTCCAATCCAGCAATATGAAGTGTAATGGAAGATCTGTATAGCTTTAATTGGTCTAGGGTGTAGCTGATGTAATAAATAACATCTTCTGTTGAACTGTAATTGAAACTGTTTTGAAAAACTAGCTGGTTGTTTTTGCAAATCACCAGCTCAAAATTTTCGGGATAGAGCATTAAGGTTGCGCTTTCCGATTCTTTGTTGACTAAGTCAGACTCAATTGCAAATTGGCGTGTATCAAAAATATCGGCAGCCTTAAGTTGTTTTTGACTCCATTCCAATTGTTCAACTGGCGGATTAAAAGCTAATTTGCCAAACTCAAGACTTTTAATGCTTAATCTTCGGCAGTTTTCAAGCTCAATTCCGTGTTCAAAAGCGAAAAGCGTTTGTAACTCATTATTGTCCAACTGTAACGGGTAAACTGAACATTGATTAGAGTTAAAAGCAACTTTGATCTCTGAAAAATCAACTTGTTTGTAGGGTAGTTTTTGCCAAACCTCGGCACAGTTTTCTTCAATTGTTTTGGTTGCTGTAAAGCTAAATACGTGACAAGAGATAAATTCCTCTTTTATTGCACTGTACACCCCATAAAGGGCAGAGGTTCTTGTAAGAACCGCCAACAAGCTAAGGTTTGATTCTTGCGCCCAATTGACGGAACTTTGCGTCCAGTTTTTAAATTGAGCCAACTTTTCTATAACCGTAAAATTATTCTCCCCAGTTACCTGTGGTACTTGGGTCGCTCATAGATCCAACTTGCAGCACGTCATATTTATCGAATGGAGCCGCATCAACTACCATAAATACTGGCACTTTCACTCGTCCTCTTTCTACAAAGCCTGCTTGCATTTCAAACGCCATACTGGTAAAAGGTACATACGGCAATGAATCTAAGTCGAATGGAACTTTTCGTTCTGCTAAATACTCTTCATTAAAAATAGAAGTACCTGCTGGAATAAACGTAGTATCACGCTTTATAAAACCTTGCTCAAGCGCTTGGGCTTCATTTAAACTATCCGGCGCAGTGCCAATTGACTTTACCACTAATAGCGAATCCGATTTTAAAAATTGCATCATAGTATCCAAGCTTCCAGTAAAAACGCCGTACTTGCTTTTGTACTTCATTTGTACTTCACGGATGTCTTTTAGGTTTTGAATTACGTGCGAATATCTTCTGTCTTTTTCAGCTTGAAAATCTAGAGGATCTTTAATTGCCTTGTAATCAACATATGTTAACGCAAGAGAAATAACCGCCAAAACGATAAGAATTACCATTCTTATTTGTTTGCTAAAAAAGTCCATTGCACTAAGCGTAGCAATAATACCAGCGATTAAAATTGCCGCTCCTCCAAGGTTAAATAATCCCGTTTGATTGTTTGTTAAACCAAATATTACAATAGCTAATCCTGCTAAGGCTAAAACTATCGGTGCTATGGCGTTTTTCAGTTGCATAAATCTTACTTGTTTTACTTATGAAGCGCACAAACTTACAATTTTTTTTAAACGAAAAATTACAGGTTACAATTCCTTAAAACTCCCGTAATCATTGATCTCATTTAATTTTTTGTAGGTGCTAATTCGTCTATTTTTGAACCGTGGAAGCAACGGAGATTCGCAATAATATTTTAAAGCATTTAAACTTAACACCAACTCAAGATCAGTTTAGGTTTATCAAAAAGTTCAGTGCATTTCTGGCTAACCAGCAGGGAGTGAAGCTTTTTGTGCTCAGAGGATATGCAGGTACCGGTAAAACTACCATGGTAAATACTTTGGTAAAATCTTTACCTGGACTAAAAATGAGCTCCGTGCTTCTGGCTCCAACCGGAAGGGCAGCTAAGGTGTTGTCTGTTTATACCGGTAAGCGCGCAAGTACCATTCACAGAAGAATTTACCAAACTATAGACAGAGGTGGAGGCAGTGTTGGATTTAAACTGGCTAAAAACACCGCCAAAAACATCGTCTTTTTTGTAGACGAAGCCAGTATGATTAATGGCAAGGGGCAACAAGACCAAGCTGGTTATGAGCATATGCAACTATTAGCCGATCTAATTGAATATGTAGAATCTGGAGAGCACTGTTTGTTGGTGTTCATTGGTGACGTGGCACAGCTACCTCCAGTGAATGAAAAAGTGAGTCCCGCGTTGAGTAAAAAGCTTTTGCAGCAGCAGTTTGGGTTGGATAGCGAGATGATCGAAATCCGTGAAGTTTTGCGGCAAGCAGAAGATTCTGGCATTTTATACAATGCCACAAAATTGCGTAATCAGCTATTTGAAAATCAGTTCACACCTCAGTTTGAAATAGACGATTTTGATGATATTGTGCCTATTACGGGGAACGAATTGTCTGAATTCTTGGAGGATTCTTACGCAAGGTCTGGAGTAGATCAGACCCTACTATTGGTGCGCTCCAATAAATCGGCAAATAAATTCAATCAAGAAATTAGGCAACGTATTTTGTTCAGAGAGCAACGAATAGAGGCCGGTGATATGCTTATGGTGGTAAAAAACAACTACCACTGGATAGAAGCTAACAGTAAACCCGGTTTTATTGCAAATGGCGATGCGTTAGAAATTCTCAGCGTTGGCAAACTGGAGAACAAGTACGGTTTTGAGTTTGCCGATTGTGAGGTGCGCATGGTTGATTATCCACATGAGAAATCAATCAATGTAAAGATTATGCTGGATGCACTATTAGTTGAAAGTCCCTCTTTACCGCACAAGGAGTTAGATAAGCTCTACCAGAACCTGATGTTAGAATACAGCCACTTAAAAAACAAAAAAGCTATTCATTTTAAGATTAAAGAAAATCCCTATTACAATGCCTTGCAAGTAAAGTTTGCATACGCAGTTACGTGCCACAAAGCACAAGGGGGACAATGGAAAGAAATTTATGTCGACCAGGGTTACTTAAACCCAGACCATATGGGTGTAGAATATTTGCGCTGGCTCTATACCGCCATTACACGTGCTAACGAAAAAGTTTACTTGGTTAATTTTAATCCTACTTTTTTTGATGGATATGAATGATCAATTATGGTCTTTGCATCATGATGTAATGCCCAATTCAGAAGCTGTTTTTACTAAGCTGGAGCAAGAGGTGGCTTGGGAAACACGCACCATTAAAATTTTTGGAAAGGTATTTGAACAGCCGCGCCTAATTGCTTGGCAAGGTGAGCAGGATTATTCGTACTCCGGCGGACTTTGGAAAGCAAGTTCATTCAGTAAATCAGTATTGAGTATTAAAGAAGAAATAGAAAGCATTACAAACACTCAGTTTAATGGAGTGTTGCTCAATATGTATCGAGATGGAAAAGACAGTATGGGCTGGCATTCCGATAATGAAAAAGAGTTAGGAGAATCGCCTATTGTTGCTTCAGTTACTTTTGGTGCAGAAAGGCGATTTAGAATAAGAGAGAAAGCCAATCGAAAAAACAGTTTTAGTATTGATTTAAAGCACAATTCCTTACTCTTCATGAGGCCAGGCTTTCAAAACACATACGAACATTCAATTCCCAAAAGTTCAAAGGCTGTTGGAAAAAGGATAAATCTTACTTTTAGGCAAATTATTTAGAAAACAATACAACAATATATATGCGTAGTTTATTTATTGCGGTTTCAATGCTGCTAATTTCAGGAGTTAGTTTCGCTCAGAATAAGTCGATTAAGTTCATTAATAACTCGTTAGACAAGGCGGTAGTAAAAGCGAAAGAGTCAAACAAACTCATTTTTGTTGATGCTTACACTACTTGGTGCGGACCATGCAAGTGGATGTCGGCCAACATGTTTACTAACCCAGAAATAGCTGAATTTTATAACGAGAATTTTGTGAACCTTAAACTGGATATGGAAAAGGGCGAGGGGAAAGACTTTGCGGAGAAATATGCAATTCGAGCCTATCCAACGCTCATTTTTATTAATGCTGAAGGGGTTCTGCGACACAGAAAAGTTGGAGCTTCAAAAGAGGTGAAGGACTATATTGAGTTAGGTACTACCGCAAATAATAGAGTAGAAAACCTAGCGGGCCTATCTGCACGTTACGAAAAAGGAGAAGCTGACCCAGATTTTATTTCAAAATACTTAAAAGTTTTGCAAGAAGCAGGACAGTCAAATAAGGTTGTGCTATCCAAATATTACGAGTCCCTAAATCCGTCCGATTTTGAAAACGAGGAAATATTTGAATTAATAGCGGCAAACGATAAATCAACCGACTCAAAAGCGATGCAGCACATTTTAGCGAATCGAGAGAAATTTTCAAGCTTATACGCAGAAAAAGTTGATGACTTATTGCACGACAACTTCTTACAATGGACGCTGGAGCCTATTAGAAGTAAAGAGTCGGATAGAAAGGAAATGGAAAAGCGTATGATTAAGGTTAAGAAGCTTAATATACCTGAATGGCAAAAAATAATTCTGATAGTAGATTTAAACGAGCTAAGCAAAGAAAAGCGCATGGACGAGTTTGTTGAAATTGCCGTAGCGGATGTAGGTGAGTATTTTGCAGACGAGCCTTATTCATTAAACAGCTTTGCTTGGACGGTATTTGAAAACACTGACAATAAAGAATACTTGCAAGAGGCATTAAAATGGGCAAACACAGCGCTGGAGCAAAAAATGGATTACGCTATTTTAGAAACCAAAGCAAATATTCAGTTCAAGTTAGGGATGAAAGAAGAGGCAATTGCAACTCAAACAAAAGCATTAGAAGTTGGAAAAGAAAACGGAATGTCGGACCGAGAAGTGAAGTCATACACGGAAACGCTTAAGAAATTTAAAAAGTAAGTTTATCGCTAAACTGATTGAAAATAAACACGTTAAAAGCAACTGGAGTTTTTCTTCAGTTGCTTTTTTATTGTCCCTTGTTTTTGCAATGTATAGCCAAGTTCAAGCACAAGATACGGTACTGCTAAAGCAGCAACCGCATATAAAGTTGTTAAACGCCAAAGGACTCTATGCACCAGATTTAATTTTAGGAAATGAACATCAATTTAGAGGCAATCTAGCAATTTCAGAAGATAGCTCCGAAGTAACTTGTTATCAATGTGTCTATTTTTTTCAGACGGGGGATATTGCCATTGAATTAGCTGAGGTAGATGTAACTATTAAAAGCAGTTCTACGATTGCAAAAATCATATTCCACAAAAGCTTTACAGAAACGCTGATTATTCCCAACAAACTAAAACTGCAAATTTTAGAAATGAATTTTGATGTAACCAAGGACCAACCAGCACTAATGTCACCAAAAGTTACGGAAGAGTTTATGGCGTTTGAAAGAAGTCAATTGGTCTATTACAATTCCTACAACGACAGTACTTCATTTTTATCCAATAAGGTAAAAGTTGATTTGAAAACTGGTGATGTGATATTAGAAGGAGTAGAGGTGTTTAAACCTTACGGAGCGGAGATAATTCCAAACAATTACAACTTAAAGCTTGATAGAAAAGGAAACTTTTATCCGCTAAAAGATGCTCGGATTGTATTTAAACGTTACGGCGATACGCATGACATTGAAGGAGCAAAAATCAAGTTTAAAAAGCAAAGCACGTGGTACAAAGCCAAAGGGTTAATGGAGGCTGGTGGTAAAATGCATCAGATAAAAGCCATTGAACCAGAGTTGGTTGGAGGAGTTTACCAGGTTGGTGGAAAGGTGAAGAAGTAGGTTGGTTGAAGAAGTAGGTTGGTTGAAGAAGTAGGTTGGTTGAACCTACAAATTGGTAAAAATCTATCACTTACTCGTCATTCCGTAAGAATAGATGAGTTGATTTCACTAAGCTCATGTCATCCTGAGTGTCCCGAAGATTCGGGACGTATCCCTGCCTGTCGGCAGACCGGGAAGGACAATGAGC
>CBFICO010000115.1:6493-7688 GCA_965661115.1 Salibacteraceae bacterium | reverse complement strand
TGTTCTTTACCATCTTGCAAAATTCGCTCTATCATAAATGCATCAATGCGGTAATAGAAGGTCATAAACAAAACAATGAGTGCAAAGGGTAAACTTTTTTTAAGTAACACTTTTAACGGAATAGCATTCTCGGCATCTACAATCGTTGTTTTTCGCTTGAAGCTTGTTACAAACAGAAGTAATATAGAAACTGTTAGATAAGCACCAAATTGAGCATAAACAAGCCACATTATTTCAAATTGAAGTACGTTTGAAAACCATAACAAATAGGAACAAATCCCTATAAGTAAAGCTTTATCCAGCACTGAGAAGATACTATCCAACCAAAAAATCTGTAAGCCCGCCAAAACTGAACGCTGGTACATCAAAAAGCTTAACAAAAACTGATTTACAGAGAGCCACATCAACAAAATGATGCTTTCATTTTTATACCCCGATAATAAGGCAAAAATTAAGGTAATAGAAATGTATACGGCTCCTAGCCCCAGCTTGAGTTTACTTAGTTTTTGGTAGCCAACTTTTAAAAAGCCTGGATTGCGAGCAATAGACCATGTGCTGAAATTGGTAACTCCTAGGTCTAAAACAGAATTAAACAAAAAACTTAACCCAAATAGCGCAAAGTACCAACCGTATTCTTCCGATCCTACCGTGTTTTGAATGGTTCGGTCAATACCTAAAATCCAAAATGGTTTTATAAACACATTGAGTGCAATGAGAAAAATAATGTTGAGCAAAAATTGTTTGCGCACCGATTAGCTTTGATTAATAAAACTTGTATTGAAAACCAAGGTGAACGTTAAATCCACTAAAATATTCTGGGTTGGTCAATCCTATTAAATTTCTTGTGCCCAAACGTAAACCAATCTGCTTGTTAATTACAGAAATTCCAGTTCCTAGACCAATTAGGTTGTATCCACCAACTGATTCAAAAAAATTTAGCATAACTGCGGTCTTTTTTTCCGTTTTGTTCATTCTAATTTCCTGATTCATTCCTAAAAATGGCAAGGCTTGCGAGAAAAAGCGCTGCTGCAGAAAGAAGGTAAGGAATACCTTTTCATTGTATTGTTCTTGGTACCGTAATGATAATGTGAATGGTAAAATTTGATTTCTAGTCCCAAATTCAATTCTATCGATGAAGCTTGTCTGAACATCATTTGGGCGCTGTAAGTCGATTATAGAATCGTTTAAGTCAAAT
>CBFICO010000115.1:0-6483 GCA_965661115.1 Salibacteraceae bacterium | reverse complement strand
TTTAAAACCACCCCAAGCATAGTTGCCGTCTATGTGATAGGTGAGTGTGTTTTTGTTCCAAACCACAAAACCTAGGTTATTGACTTCGGCTGTAAGCTTTCCTTGGTATTCATTTTTCTTGAATAAATCAAAATTGACGGTATAGAAAAACGAAAGAGCCGCTCCAACACCATTAGGATCAAAAACCAACAACGAAGAGGTGTCAGATTGAGACATATAACCTGCTGCTTCGGCGTATAAGCTGTCTCCGATAGGGGAGGTATATAAAAAACCTCCTTCACTTTCTAAATTCAAGTACTTGTTTCCAATCACCAAACTTGGTGCAATACCTAATACGCTTTGATTTTTTTCAATAGTGTATCCAAATTGGAGGTGTGTAGTTTGCTGTAACAATAAGCTCAGGTTGTCAATCATTGCCTTTTCACCGGCTAACTCGCGGTTACCAAAGGCTATTAAACGCAAGGCATCTTCACCAAATCTAGCCGACACTTGTCGGTCGGTGTAAACAGAAACCCAACCGTTTGTTATAACCGAATCTTTATTGTTATTGATATCGAAGGAAGCAAATAAACGCTCTGTTCCAATATAACCAGCGCTATTTGAGTTGGTTAGTCTTGGTTTCATGTTTTGCATTGATTGATAAGTAGGGCCATTTTTTAAGGCAACGTTAAACAGCACCGAATTGTTAATTACATTGGAATTGAATGATTGTTCAACCCAAACTCCGGCTTTAACTTTTGACGAATCTTTACTAGTGAAGTCAGCTATAAAAAACTCAGACTGTGCCACAGAGAGTAGAGTGGAGCAAAGGAAAAGTATGCTAAAAACTCCTCTCATTATTTAATGATTAATCTGTATTTAACGTCGCCAACTACATCTACCTTGCTGGTATAATAAGAATAGATGTCTTGAAAATCACTTTCAACTGTATTAAACGTAAGTTTTACAATTGCCCTTTCGGCTTGGTATAGTAGATCTGTTTTTGCTGGATTAATTGGCGCTGAAACAACCGATTTTGTTGGTGAAACTACTTTTCCATTTACCGGTATACCAGCATCAATAACAGAGTTGGACTCCATAAGCGAATCGATGATTACACCTTGAGCGTTTAGGGTGTAAATCTGAATTTTTGCTTCAAAGGGATAGTAGTTTTCCGCATGTACTCTCATATATCCACCCTCTATCAACTCCGTTCCTTCATCCGCTTCACCTAAATCAAAGTCAACGGTATCAACCAATTGTAAGTTGTTTGCCTTAATATTTAAGGGAATGCGCATGTTCAAAAACGCTTTTATTCCATAGTCAGCAAACAAAAAATCGTTTCCACCAGAAATGTTTCCTAATGGATTTAGCGTGAAATCAAGATCGTAATTAACCTTGTCTGGCATAAGTTGAATAAAGTCTGTGATATTCGAATTGGATTCATCCAATTTATATTCTGCAGTTCCGGGAATTATTGGTATTTGATATAAGGAATAATCTTCTTTTGCCCTTGATAAGTTCAATGACTGAGTTAGAAAGTCACCGGTTAGTTTCTGACTTTTTCCTGTTTTTGTGTTTATCGCGGTTAATGCATTCACTTGTCCTTGTAGGTCAACTCCGATATAGTTTTCAAAATTGAAGGCGAAACTTGCTTTTTTCACTTCTAAGCTTCCGCCAGTAATTTGTGAAAAAGCATCAAAATCCGAGGCTGATTCAACGGGCTTTTCAGTTGTAGTTAGGAAAACACCTTTTACAAATTCAGGCTGAATAGCCTCAAAGGAGTTTACGATTGAAACTACATCGTCTTGGTTGTATATGTAGGTTGTGTTTGGCAAAAGTTCATCTGCGAAACGAACCGTAAAGTAATACGATATAGTATTGTAATCGTTCTTGTCTTTGCCTCTCAGGTCGAGTAAATATCCCGAAAGATCAATTTCATCTTCAATTATAGCTGGATTACTTGGACTACCAGCTGGTGCGTTTTTAGTAATGATCAGTTGTTTCCCATCTTTAAAAGCTGAGCTTAAATTGTACGTAATAATGGTAGGTTCTGTAATGGTAGAACTAACCTTAAACTTGATTTTTCCAGAAGCGATACGAGCTTCGGTAAGGTTTGCATTGGTAATTTCAAATTTTGATTCGTTGGTGTCTGATATTAGAGGATTCTTTTTAGCCCAAACCAAATTAAATGATGGACCTGGATTGTCTTGGGTGATTGTGGTGTCCGGAATTTGAAAATCATCGGCAAGCTTTAGGTTTAAAATCTCATTTTCATACACCAGATTGAGTAGTTGGTTTTCATCTGCTTTTACTACATCGTCTTCAAAAATATGTTGAAGGTCAAGCTTACTATCAATTACTGGTATTAGCGCATCTATATCCCAGCCTTCTTTTCTTTTTTTACAAGAGCCTACCAAAATAAGCAGGCATACAACTAGAAATATACTTTTTAGACCTTTAAACATCGTAATGGGTAAAAGTAGAAATTTAAAACACGTATAAAATTGTAAATTTGCACCAAGAAATGCACAGAGCAAATCTTACATGAGCAACTCCAAAATAAAACTGCAACTAGGTATGCCATTTTTTATGGCATGGATAATCACCTTTATTTTTTTATACGGTTTATCTTACACCTGGCATGGCTTAATCTTAAATGATTTGAGCAGAGTTACTTACCCAAAGGATACTTTTTTACTATTAGTTGCAGTAGTTTATTTCTGTATTTCTTTTGCATTAACCTTTATTGCGCAAGTGTTACCCTTCAATACTAAAATGCACTTGAAAGGATTAGCAGTTGGAGCGCCTTTAGGAATGTTTATCTACTTGGTTGCGTTCGTTTTCGGAATAAGTTTTTATTCAAACCCAACTTTAGCTCACATTTTATTTGACTTAGGTTGGCAAGTTTTTGAAGAGTCGATAGGTGGTATGTTCGCAGGAGGCCTGTTGAGCTTTTTCACTTTTGTAGCCAAAGAAAATAAGAAGTCAGCTAACGCCTAACCACCTATAAGCAGGCTTAACGCCATTACCACCATTCCTCCAATAAGCCCGTAAATTGCTCTGTGATGCGATCCAAATTTTTGCGCTGCTGGCAAGAGTTGATCAAAAGAAATAAAAACCATTATTCCAGCTATAAAAGCGAATACTAACCCCATAAGCATATCAGAAAGAAAATTTCTGAGCAAAATGTAACCGAACAAGGCCCCAACTGGTTCCGCAAGTCCTGAAGCAAATGAATATAAGAAAGCTCTTTTTTTGTTTCCAGTGGCGTAATAAATTGGTGTAGATACAGCAATACCCTCTGGAATATTATGAATTGCTACTGCAATTGCAATTGAAATACCCAAGCCAGCATCTTTCATACTACCCATAAATGTTGCTATTCCTTCAGGGAAATTATGTATACCAATCGCTAGCGCCGTAAAAATTCCCATGCGATACAAATGCTTGTATTTCTGTTCATCTGCTGGAGGTTCGTCAGAATCGTGAAATTCGTGAGGGTTTTCAAAGCTGGGAATAAGTTTGTCTATTAACGCAGTAACCAACATACCGCCAAAAAAAGCTCCACAAACTATCCAACCGGCAAGTTGTTCACCAACATTTTCTCCTACCGATTTAAATGCTTCACCCAGCATTTCAACAAAGGAAATGTATATCATAACTCCAGCCGAAAAACCCATTGCCGAGGAAAGCAAACGAGTGTCTGTTTTTTTTGCAAAGAAGGCTATGCCAGCTCCTATAGCAGTACTTAAACCGGCAAGAGTGGTTAAAGTAAAAGCAAGTAATAAGTTGTCTTCGTTCATTATTTGCTAAATCTACTTTTTACCAATTGAGGTATTGGAATTGGGTCACCACCTTCGTCAATACGCACAAAAACAATTCGAGTTCGACATACTACACTTTCTTCGGTGCTGTAAACGTTGTATTTTCTGGCTTCAATATTTAATGTAATAGAGGTGTTTCCAACTTTGGCTACCTCACCATAAATGCGTATTTGCTGACCAGTTTTTACCGCTTTTTCAAAAACAACTTCTTCAATTTTTACGGTTACAAGGTTAGGGGAGTGGCAGATTTGAGCAGCGTAACTTCCCGCCGCTTCGTCGATCCAACTCAACATGGTACCACCAAAAAGGTTTCCGTGAATTCCTATATCACGCACCATACAGAGTTTTTGCATCAATAATTCCATAACGAAAAATGAGGCGCCAAAAGTAGGTAAAGAAGGCAAAAAAAGAGGGGCAATTGCCCCTCTTTATGCTTTGTTATAAAATGTATTTAG
Source organism: Salibacteraceae bacterium (assembly GCA_965661115.1). Lineage (GTDB taxonomy): Bacteria > Bacteroidota > Bacteroidia > Flavobacteriales_G > Salibacteraceae > UBA6770. The sequence goes on along the minus strand of CBFICO010000115.1, from coordinate 2,222 downwards.
TCCTTTATCATATGTACATCTCTTTGCGGGAATGGTATGCTGATGTTTGCTTCATCGAGAGCGACTTTGCCTTTTTCGAGAGTTTCGAAATAAACATCCCAATAATCTTCAACTGTAGACCATGGTCTCACTGCCAAGTTTACCGACGAATCGGCAAGTTCACTTACCGCAACTAAAGGTGCTAGGTCCTTTAGAACCTTCGGGTTGTCAGTCATTACTTTTTCAAGAATCTCCTTTGCTTGTTTTATGTTGCTATCGTAGCTGACGCCTGTAGTTAAATCAACCCGTAATTGATTTTTTGAGCTCAGATTGGTTAAACTTCCATTCGAAATGTCACCGTTTGGTACTATTGCAATTTTACCATCAGGAGTGGCAATTTTTGTAACGAAAATTTGAATTTCCGTTACATTTCCGAAGTGCCCCTACGCATCGATGAGGTCACCTACTTAGTATGGCTTAAAAAGTAGAATGAGTACTCCTCCAGCAAAGTTGGCAAGTGTACCCTGTAAAGCCAAACCAACAGCTAAACCAGCCGCTCCAATAACTGCTACAAATGAAGTCGTTTCGATACCAATCATGCTGGCTGCACTAACAAAGAGCATTACTTTCAGTAAAACATTTACCATGTTTAGGATAAAAGGCCTAAGCGTTTCGTCGATATTTCTTTTTTCAAAACCCTTAGCGAGTAAGTTGGTAAACCCTTTAATAATTCTGAGTCCCATAAATAGAACAATGATTGCAAGAATCAACTTAGGGCCATAGCTCATTATTAATTCCACAGCCTTGTCGGTGTATTTGTCGAGAGATGTTAATTGTATTTCTTCCATAATTTTTTGTGTTAGAATTTGGTTAAAAGTAGGAAGAGGAAATAGATGGCTAATTACTAAAGTATCATCTGTAAATTAATTAGATGAATTGCTCAGTTCATTCAGCGCTGATAGAATTATGTTGCAGCCTGCCTCAAGCTCTATTTTGCTTATTGAAAGTGGAGGGCTAATTCTAAAGCCATGAGGAACACTCAAAAACCAAAAGAGTAATAAACCATTTTTTCTGCATTGCTCAATGGTCTCTGCCACCAATATCGCTGAAGGTAAGTCGATACCAATCATTAGTCCCTTTCTTCTAAAGTCTTTTACCAATGGATATTTAGCAAGCAAATCTTCTATTAACCGCCCTTTTTCTTCAATATTAAATTGGTTTTCAAGTCTTTGGTATTTTTTTAAACCTGCAAGTGCTGCAGCACAAACAATCGGGTTTCCACCAAATGTGGTAATGTGTCCTAGTTCGGGTTCAGAGGTGATGCAATCCATAATAGAGTGGTTGCTTACAACTGCACCAATTGGTAAACCAGCGCCAAGTGCCTTACCCAAACATAGAATGTCGGGAACAATACCAAAATGCTCAAATGCAGAGAATTTACCGGTTCTGCCATAACCACATTGAATTTCATCGAGAATTAGCAATGTCCCTGTCTCTGTGCATTTTTCTCGGAGCATTTTCATAAAAGCTTGACTAGGAACTCTTACCCCGGCATCACCTTGGATGGTTTCAAGAATTACACAAGCAGTTTTTTCTGTGATTTTTTTAAGATCATCAATATCGTTCCACTCTAGGAAAGAAACGTTTGGTAGTAATGGTCTAAAGCTCGATTTCTTTTTTTCGTTGTGACTAACGCTCATGCTGCCATGAGTATTGCCGTGATAAGCACCTGTAAAGGATAAAATTTGATTTCGTTTGGTATGGCGTTTAGCTATTTTTAAAGCTGCTTCAATAGCTTCGGTTCCGCTGTTTAAGGGATATACTGTATTTAAAAATGACGGCAACATACTGGTGAGTTGATTTGCAAAATTATAAACTACGTTTTGCCGATACTCGCCATAAACCATTACATGGCTATGTTTTGATAATTGGTTGGTTATGGCATTTTCAATTTCAGGGTTAGTATGTCCCAGTGCATTTACCGCAATGCCAGCCGTAAAATCAAGATACTTTTTACCTTCTACATCGATTAAATAAGAGCCTTCTGCTGACTCAATATTCAGGTTTATAGGATGTTTTGTTGTACTTGCTAACACAAAGCAAATGTAAGGTTGGAGTTTAGATTTAACAGAAAAAAAAGACCCTGCAATGAAATAGAGTCTTCTTAAAAATCAATTTAGTGACCTGGATGAGGCTTCCCGATATCGCTTCACTCATTGGGATAAACTTTTCGCCTCAAATTA
>CBFICO010000114.1:0-7747 GCA_965661115.1 Salibacteraceae bacterium | reverse complement strand
GAATTTGTTTGTGCAAAATTAGGCTACACCATTCACGGCTGAGTGTTGAAAATCGTTGGTTTATTCACAGTTTTCACACAACATAGCCCAGTAAATTTGATTTTATGAGTACGGGTAAACGCTTGTTTTGGGCTTCGCGCTTTTTAACACTAAACATTTTGCTTTGCATTGGAATAAGCTGGCGTCTTTGGTTCGATTTTGAAGCCATTCCGCAAGTTCCCGTTTTTGACTTCTTACCTACCTTAATTCCATTAGCTCAAAAAATAATAATTGCTCTGGCACTACTCTATATACTAGGCTCTATGCTTTTTCCTAAAAGCAGATTACCAATCGGAATTGGGTTGTTACTGCTAGCACTCGTTGCGATTCAGGATTGGAATAGAATTCAGCCGTGGTTGGTGCAGTGCATGGCTATGCTGATTTTGCTCGTTCCGCTGCAAAGGCTGTACAGAAAATACGAACCATTAGAGTACCTCGATTGGGCTTTGCGCCTTTCGTTGGTGGGGTTTTATTTTTGGGCGGGTATGTTTAAACTAAACCCCGGTTTTAACGATTCGGTTTTGCCCTATGTTTTATCACCCATTACCAATTACCTTACAACATATAAAAGCGAGATTTATGCCTTGGGAGCTATAATTCCCTACTTTGAAGTAATCGTTGCATTTGGTTTAGTTGTTCCTAAAATATCGAAATATACAGTACTTGCCTTGATAGGATTTCATTTGGGAATTATACTTCTTATTGGACCACTAGGATTAAACTCAAACCCCATTATTTGGGTGTGGAATCTTTGCATGATTGGACTGCTTTGGTTAGGGATAGGAAAACACCCACCGCAATACAATTTTAAATTCTGGTTTAAAACCAATCGAATTACTTGGTTTGCGTTGGCCCTGTTTACGGTTTTACCAGCTTTAAACTACTCTAACTATTACAACAAAAGCGTTGCATTTGAAATTTACAGCGGAACCAATTATGTGGCTAATTTAAAAATGCCACTTAGCTCAATTAGTACTGTTTACAGCGTAATAGAACCGTATAGCTATAAGTACCGCGATTCGTTGTTTATCAGAACATTTGACATGTACGATCAGGAGTACAATTTACCTCCTAACCCGGACCCGAAGGTGCTTCGCAAATTAGAAGAGCGAATGTTGTGGAAAATGGAGTGATAACAGTTGAAGTTTTTTTTGTTTTGAGATTCCCGCCTGCGCGGGAATGACGCTGAATTAATTATTTAATTGTAATACCACCAAAAAACCAAAACAGCTATCAAAGCAGCGCCAAACAAAAACCCCCACCAAAAATCATCACTTGATTTTTTCGGTAGATTTTTGATTATTGGAAACTCAACCAGCTTAATTTCTTTTTGCTCCATATCCAACAAGTAAAGTGGAACTTCTGGGTTGATGTAATGGTATTCTAATAATTGTCGGCGAGTGTCTTTGTTTTCAATTCGGGGAGCAGATATACCCGACTTTACTTCAACATAACTCACCTCGCCATTCTTTTTTACTTTAAAATCTGGTGACACCACAATTTGAGTTGGTTGACCGTTTAATCTGACTTCATACTCAAGTCTGCATTGATACTCTAGAATTTTGTAGCCATTTCGCTCCAACCAAGAAGCTGCTTCCTTTTCTTTTTGAGCTCCACGGCTCAACCTTTTTCTGATAGCTCTCGCGTTTAACCAACGATCTATCTTCTTCCATAAATAGGCTCCTGCAATTGCAGCTAAAACCAGCAATAGAATTGCCAAGAAGATATAAAGTTGCCGTTCGGTCATAAGCACAAATGTTATTAATTTTTAGCAAGGGAGCCTCGTTAGCGAATTCTTACTTTTGCACCCTCAAACAAACACGGTATGCTAAATACAATTGAAGAAGCAGTAGAAGACATCAAACAAGGTAAAATCGTTATTGTAGTTGATGACGAGGACAGAGAAAACGAAGGTGATTTTATTGCTGCTGCAGAACATATTACGCCAGAAATCATAAACTTTATGGCTACGCACGGCCGTGGCTTAATTTGCTGCGCGTTACCAGAGTCGCGTTGTAACGAATTAGGTCTAGAGCTTATGGTTACGGATAATACTGCGCTGCATGCTACTCCTTTTACTGTATCGGTAGATTTAAACGGACACGGCTGTACTACCGGAATTTCTGCTTCTGACAGAGCACTTACCGTACAAGCTTTAATTAACCCAGATACCGACCCAAATGATTTAGGTAAACCAGGGCATATTTTTCCATTGCGCGCCAAAGAAGGTGGAGTTTTAAGAAGAACTGGACATACCGAAGCCACGATAGACTTAGCTAGAATGGCAGGTTTAACTCCAGGTGGTGTATTGGTTGAAATTATGAACGAAGACGGAACTATGGCTCGTCTTCCACAACTAAAAGAGATTGCAGATAAATTCGATATGAAGATTATCTCAATCGAAGATTTAGTTGCACATCGTTTAAAAGAAGAAACACTTGTAACCAGAGAAGTTGAAGTAAACGTAAACACCGAGTACGGTGAAGTTACTTTAATTGGTTACCGACAAAAAACTACTGGCGACGAACACTTAGCGGTTACCATTGGCGATTGGTCTGAAAAAGACGAGGTGCTAGTACGTGTAAATTCTAGCAGTAGCTTAGGAGCCATTTTTAATGCATTTAAACACGACGAGCCTTCTATTTTAAGTAAAGCTTTTGAGACAATCCACAAACAAGGCAGCGGCGCGGTAGTGTATATGCAGCAAGGTATTCGTGGATTAGGCCTAATTAATAAATTGGAGACCTATAAAATTCAATTGGAGAAAAACCCAGATCAACAAATAGATTTAGGCTTGCAAATGGACGACAAGGATTATGGAGTTGGAGCTCAAATAATTAGAGACTTAGGGATTCGAAAAATGAGGCTAATTACCAACAACGCAAAAGCCAGAACTGGACTAGTAGGCTACGGTTTGGAGATAGTGGAGAATGTTCCGGTTTCTTGAATTTTGAATGCTTAATTCTTAATGTTGAAATTTGAGTTATGAGTTTTGAATTGAAAGTGGAAAGCCGAGAATTGAGAATTCAACATTCAAAATTCAACATTCCACTAATCCTCCCGTTTCGCAGCTTTTCGCTGAGCGCGTTCGGCTTTTCTGTCCTGGCGTTTTTTCTTTCTGGTTGGATTATTAAACATTTTTTGCCACAGCTCTTTTGGTGAGTTAAAATCCTCTCTTAAAACAATACCAACTCCCTGTGTTTGCGCGTTTGCTCCACTTTGAGTTTCAATAGAAGACCTATTTTCTGTGCGGTTAAACACTTTACCCCTCACCTTGCCGTTTTCGGTTATTAAGTACTCAATTTTAAAATCTCCTACAACTTGTCCATTTTCGGATTCCTGGGCTTCTTCGTCATTTCGGTTTACACCAACGTTGCTTTCCAAAATCAAACGGTTATTCAAGAACCTCTTAGATAGCGATACCTCAACTTCGTCAGATTTTACCTCGTTTACTCCAAAATCAAACAGTTGATTGTCGAGTTTAGATATCCAATTGTTTAATTGATTTGAGATTAAATCGCTTGAAGACGCTTGCACTATTCCACCTGCGTTAAAACCAGATTGTGGTGGTGAGTATTTATTGAAAAGAAGCAATGAAAACACTTGTTTGGTTACTTCTTCTTGAGTATTCATCTGGCTCTTCACTTGTTGAGCTATTCCAGGTGAAGCATCAGGCAATCGAATACCAAAGTTAATCTTGGGTTCCAGTAACTGATCAGACATTTTAAGTAAACATTGATTGTTCACTTTGGTTGTCATCGTACTATCGTGTAGAATAACACCAAGCGGAGCTCTAACATTATATATTGCCGTTAAATCTAACTCGGCATTAAGCGGGTCTCCTGACCAAAGAATTGTACCACCTTCTTCCAGCTCAAACTTTTTACTAAACATGTTACGGTATGTAAATCCATAATTTCCTGAGAAAACGGTATATTTTCCAAACATACCAAAATCGCCTGCAGAGTTAATCTCCATTTTTATTTTGCCGTTTCCTCTCGAGTTCAATTCGTCTCCAGTGGTTTCGTCAAAAATCATGCGAATATTGGTTGTAGGGTCAACTTCGAGGTTAAAGGTCATTTCAATACCACTTAAATCGAGTGCTTTTTCATCGCTTTCTTCTACCGAACCGTCTGCGTTTACGAAGGTGATAAAATCGCTTTGTCCAATTTCTGCTGCTCCAGTAAGCGGAATAACGAACTCACTTTTTTTGGTGGCTTTTCCGTTCATTTCCATAAATAAGGTTTGGTCGTAGCCAAAAAGGTTTACATCCCCGCTTAAATACCCTTTACCGTAGTATAAATCGTTATCGAACTTGGTGGTATTAAGCACAAAAAAGTCTTTCATATTCACACTTACATCGTAGTTCATCTCGGCATAATTGGTATGATAGACCGTGGCAATGGTAAAGGCTTTATTACCGAACTGATCGTATAATTTTAAGTTATCAAACCCAAACCAATCTTCTTCAATCCGCAACTTTTCCTTTTTTGCATAATAAGTGGTATTCAGGTATTTAACTCTAAATCGCGTATCGGTAATATCGAATTCCCCTTGCAGAATTGGCTGGGAAAACTGCCCCAGCACATCAATTGAACCTGAGATTCTACCGTCTAAACTATCCATAAACGTTTTGGTGAATGGCTCTAAACTTTTGAGGTAAAACCCATCGGTACCTAAAGATAAATCGAGCTGCTGCTGTTCGTTATTTGGGTAAATGTTTCCCGCTATTTTTAAACTGTGCACCGTATCTGGAATTATACTATCTGGCAAGCGAATTAAATCAAAATCAACCTCTACTCTTTGCAGTTCATTATCCCATTTAGATTGCAGTTTTCCGCTTCCCATTGGCATTTGGTTAAACTCCAACCCATTAATTTTTACATTCGAAGAAAGACTTGGACTTTGAAGCGCATTTCTTGCAGTAACCGAACCAGAGGCAACTCCGGCAAAGTCAAGATCTTCACGATTCAACATTCTGCCAATATTGGATAGGTTTAGGTTGCTAAAGCTCAATTTAAGTTCGTCTGATTTTTTTTTGCTAACGGTTCCCGCTAAGGCAATGTATTTGGCGTAACTCGATACTTTAAGGCCTTTTAGCTGAATATAATTACTATCAATTTCAACGTAATTATTTGGCTCAAACACCCAAACAGAATCGGCCACTTCAATAAACGATTCGTACAATCCGAAACTAAAATTATGCGTGCTGTTTATCTTGCCACCTAGGTTTATTTCACCCGAATAATTCTTTTCTCCAGTATTTAAATAATCTACCAGCAGATTTACTGAATCATTTTGAAAATTTGAAGTGATTTGCAAGTTTTCAATTCTTAAATTTTCGTTTACTCCCAGCATATCGGTAAATGAAGTTACCTCAAAAGTTGAATCTGCAAATCCACCATTTACCTCAATAGAATCTGCAAAGAATCCGCTGTAATTCACACCGTCCGATTTAATTGAAAAATTTAAAAGTGGTGGATTTAAAAATAAACCTCCACGCACTTCTAAGCTGCTATCAATGCGTAATGCAGGCAGAAAAACCGATACCACATCGTTCAGCTTTTCGTTTAAGGAAGCATACAACACCAAACCGCCTTTGTTGTCTTTTACGTCGTAGTTCTGTTCAAAATAAGTGGGTACTGCATCGTCTAAGATTTTGGCTACCGCCTCATCTACCCCTTTTAGCACGGCATCACTCTTTAAGGATATTAAACCAAGTGAACTATTTAAATGAATTTGACGCAAACTATCTTCTACAAAAGAGGATACGGATAGACTATCTAAGGTAAATGAACTATCTCCTTCTTGATAAAAAATATCCGTAAGAGCTGCTCTACCAAGCGCTGTATCCAAGGTAAGTCCAATTAAATTGATATCGGCATTTCCGCTAAAAAACGCAGAGGAATCTCTGTCATATAGACCCAACATAACGGGGTAAAGTGTATCCACTTTAAGTTGAAACTTGAAGGTGTCTTGGTGCGGTAAAAAATTAAGGGAACCGTCAAAATTCAACTCACAATATTTATCGTTTACGTTCAATCTTCCCTCAAACAAATGGTCTTTTATCTCACCGTCTAATAGAATATCGTGGTAGCGATATCCCCTATAATCAAAGGCAGAAAGCTTTCCTTTGGCGAGAATGTCGGCCGTTTTTAATTCAATACCACTACCCTTAATGTTTACTTTACCAGAAATCAGATTAAAATCTGTGTTGTCAAGTAAGTTTCCCGCTTGAAGTCCTCTTAAAGCTATATCACCTTGGTAGGAAGTATTTTCGCCTCGCTGGCTAACCTGAATAGCAGTTTTTATTCCTCCTAAATTAGAGTTGAAATCCGCGTCAGTTATAAAGTTTTTGAGCGTTCCTACAAATTTCCCTTTAATTGCGGCATAGCGCCACTTTCTTAACTGATTGGGCACTTGAAGCTTCTTTTTTGAAGGATAAGGTGGTAGAGTAATCTGCTCTAAATCAGACCGTAAAATGTAACTGTCATCTAAATAAATATTCAGTTGAGTACCTTCAATTTTGGGTAAGCCGTGAACATCTAGTTTACCCGATAAGTAGGTTTTGGATTTATACCGCAAAAGAAAATCTTGCATTTCAAAACTGCTTACGGTCCCCATGTAATTTCCTGCTAAATAAACCTGGTCGTTAAGCGCTTCTAGTTGCGGCACAAAAAAGGCTAAGTCGTATCCACTTATAATAGCCGAATCTAACCGAGCAATCATAACCACTTGATTGATATAATCACTAAACCCAGAATAGGCATTATGTTTCATGGCATACCTACCAGCCAATTGGGTTTCAGCCGCATTAAACTGTAAACTATCTAGGTCTATCATCTGGTTGTTTAAGGTGAAATCTGTTGAAAGATTCGCTAATTCAAATCCAGATTTTTCGGCAAGATGTAGGGTGTTGATCTTTGCAATAATTGAGTCTTGATTGATGGCTAATCCATTTATCAACCCTCCCAAATTTTGCACTTCAATGTGATTGTAATTTACCCCAAAAGTTGAATCTGGATAATTGTAATTGTTCCATTTAAATTGGACCTGAGACAACTCGGCTTTTGCAAGGTTGATTTGATAGTTAACCGTAGACGTGTCTTTTTTATCGGATGAAAATCTATCGATTAAAAACTGAAGATTGGTAACGGAATCTTGCTCGTTTATCCGTATATAAAACTTAACCCCATTAAGGCTTAGCGTTTTGAAATCTAGTAGCAAAGGATCAATTTTCCAATCGTTGATACTCACATTAAGCGATTGAATAAAAGCGAGTGTATCTTTTTGCTGGTCGCTTAGGTAGAGGTTTTGGATTTCAATACCAGAAAAAGGTTTAATGGAAATTTTATCCAGTTCAAAATCTACCTCTGTCTCACTAAACAATTGGTTTACAACTGTTTTTGCAACTTGAGTTTGAACGGCGGGTATAGCCAAAATGCAAACAAGAACTAACAGGAAAAATAAAATTCCAAGTAGGCCGTAAGCCGAATATTTTAGTCCTTTTTTGATTGCCTTAAAGCCTTAATTTCGTGCAAAAGTAGAACAATTGGAATCAGAAGTTTTTATACTAGCCATTGAGTCTTCGTGTGATGACACATCCGCTGCCGTGCTTAAAAACAAATCGGTGCTTTCCAATGTTATTGCATCCCAAAAAATACACGAAGAATACGGAGGTGTTGTTCCTGAATTAGCCTCTAGAGCA
>CBFICO010000113.1:0-7760 GCA_965661115.1 Salibacteraceae bacterium | reverse complement strand
GCTTTGCGCTCTGCAGGAGCTTATGGTGAGGTTATGATTTCGGAGTACAACTTAAGGGATAGGGTTAAGGTGTTGTTTTAAACACTTGCCACGTTCCGTTGTTTTAATGTAAACTAGAATTATGAAAAAACTATTAGTAAGCCTTTTTTCAATTGGGCTTTTATTCGCAAATACAAACACTATGGCACAAGCATCTATACACGAGTTTAAAGTTCCCGGATTAATGGGAGACGAAATAAATTTTGCAGATTACAAAGGCAAAAAGATTTTGGTGGTTAACACCGCTTCAAAATGTGGATTTACGCCGCAATACGAAGACTTGCAAGAATTGTATTCAAAACACTCCGATAAAATTGTGGTAGTTGGTTTTCCCGCAAATAACTTTGGCAAACAAGAGCCAGGTTCAAATGAAGAAATAGAAACTTTCTGTAAAAAGAACTACGGAGTTAGTTTTCCTATGGCGGCAAAAGTGTCAGTAAAAGGAGATGATATTCATCCTATGTTCACTTGGTTAAACGAACAAGAAAACCCAGATTTTACGGGCAACATTCGTTGGAATTTTGAGAAATACCTGTTTGATGAAGAAGGTAAGTTGATACATCGCTATCGCTCTAAAACCTCACCAATGGACGAAGAGATTTTAAATCAGTTATAGTATAACTTGAATAACAGAAAAGGGGAGCATTGCTCCCCTTTTTTTATGTCTTATTGTTTTACAATTCTTTGGTGGCTCGATTGTTCACCCTCTGTTAATTCTAGAAAATAAACACCGCTTTCTATATCTGAAATATCAAATTCAAACGACTCCAGCGTTTCAATGCTCTCAAAATAGTAGCGCTTGTATTGGGTGCCATCAATGCTGTATAAAGCGCCTGTAATATTTTTAGAAAATCTATCCGTTTGTACGCTGAACGTAGCATTTGTTGGGTTTGGGTATAATTCAAATGACTTGGTCATGTTTATGGTCTCAACACCTGTTTCAAATTCTCTTACCACTCCGCCATCGTAACCAAATGCCATGGGTGTATTTCCGTAGTAGACTGTTGCTACATCAACATTATAGTGCGGGTTGTATCCAGCATTGCAATTTGAACATGTAGTGCCGCTAACACATGAAGGGTTATTTGGGTGACAAAAATCTCGGTAATTATCCTGGAATTTGTAACCTAACTTCATAGAGGTTTGGTCTTTAAACTTGGTAATATTAAACTTATGTGGCGGCGCAATAGCTCCGGGGCACCAACCTGCACGATTGTGCATCCAAGTACCTTGTTGGTTGTAACATTTATCTGGGTTCGGGTTACATTCATTCCACAAGTCTTGGGTAAATTCTTTGGTGTCATCCACCATAATATCGTGTTTTGCATGGTAAAACTCGGCGGCATTTCCGGTGTTATCCTGTCCCCAGCCATGACCAGAAGTCGAGAAAATGATTTCAGCTTCTTCCGTACCTTTAGGTAAATAAACCGATTTATCTGGCACGGGTTGTAAATTGGCCATGTTTCCAAAATCATATCGACCATCCCAAATTTCAGTTACCGTTGAGTAAGGATATTTTGGAGTTCCGGCCGTGTACTCAAAATCTAGAGTAAGCTGCCAGCCGCCGGTTCCCCATGTATCGATAAATACATGAAAATCCAATTCGCCCTGCAGAACTGAAGCATATTCGGTTAAATCAATTTCATGCGTACAACCCACATTGTATGGCGTCATGTATCTGATAATTTGCATCCAATCCCCATCTGGAGTTTTAATGTCAAAATGTGCCCATCTATCCCAATCGTCGCAATTATTGTCTGGGCATTCTACTTCGAGCTTAGCAACAATTTTATTGTAAACTCCTGTAAATTGTGGTAAAGAATAGGTGCCATAATAATCTCTGCTGTTTTCTCTGCCGTACCAAATCACCGCATCTTTCATGCTGGTAACGGTTTGCGTTGATGACCCTTGTTTTACTTCAATGTTTTTGGTTATGGTTGTTGTTTTTCCGTTTGAACCAGTGGCGGTAATATCAATTTTGTAGGTTCTAAATTCATGCGGATTCCAAGAAATAAAAAAGCCTTCGTTGTTTATTTGTTGCGCTTTTATAGTCTCTCCTTCAATATCTACATTTACTTCAGAAATAGATAGGAACTTCTTTTCGGGAATATCTGCAGTAACGTAAATCATATAAAACTGAGTGGTATCCGCTAGCTCAATAGGGAAATCTTCAGTAAGCCTGGTAGTAACTATTGGATTATATGTTGCCAAATCAATTACTGGAAAAGAGATTATTCTTGAGCTTGCATAATGTGTTGTAGAACTACTAATTGATGCTTTTACCACAACCGTTCCTGCTTGTTTTGTTAGGGTAATAGTGGATCCAGAAACTGTTGCAGGTCCGGATTCAACGGTGTAATTAATTACGCCAGGTCCATTTGTAGTCGCGGCTAATTGAATAGGACTGGCATTGGTTTCTTGTTTTTCGATAGAAGGAAAAGAAATGGTTTGATTCTTCTTACCACTAGCGCTGCAGGTATCTTTAAAAAAGCGCAGTTCAGAAAGCTGTAAGTCGTTCAGAGAGGAAGTACATTTTAGTTTGATGTACCGGGCATTTACCGCACCAAAATATATTGTATCAGAATTGTTTGATTGTGAATAATCACCATCGCCGTATTTTTCTCCTAAGCCCCATTGTCCTTGAATGGTTGCGCCGTAAATTTCGTAAGATGCAATTTTACCGCTTCCGGTCCAACGAGTGCGATAACTCATACCAGTTACAGTTTCCGTTTTGCCTAAATCAACTACAATTTCGTGATTATTCGCACCCTTTGTTCTCCATCGAGTATTGTTATCTCCATCAAACAATAAGTTTCCCTTGTTGTTACCATTTTCAGACGAAATACTAAGCACACTATAATTGGCGGGGTTTATTTCTACAGTATCGCATTGAGCTACAGAAATAAAAGACATCAGAAGGGCCGAAATTATGGAATAAAATATTTTCATTTTGTACATTTTAGGATCACAAATGTACGGTTTGAAAAGTAACTTAATACAGTATTTTTATTGGTTTGTTTGTTGTTGTGTATTACCCAATTTTGACAAGTATAGACCTAACATTGTGATGAGTGCGTTTAGGATAAGTAGTTCAAAACCAAGGGTGTAGCCAAAGGCTTTTTGAGCAAAAACTTTAATACCAAAACATAGCAATGGACTTACGATTGAAAGAACTGGAATCCAATTGTCGTTTGCTTTTCTTTTTGATAATATGCCAAATGCAAACATGCCTAGAATAGGTCCGTAGGTGTATCCTGCCGCTACAAAAAGTGCTTTAATAACGCTTTCGTCGTTTATTATTTGGAAGATAGATATAACAATCAATAGCGCCACCGACATTCCTATATGTACAAACTTTCTGGTTTTTTGAGGGTTCTGAAACCCCTTGCGTTCTATTCCTAAAATATCCACACAAAAACTGGTAGTTAAAGCGGTAAGCGCACTATCTGCACTAGAGTACGCGGCTGCAATTAAACCAAGTACGAACAGAATTCCAGTAATTGGACCTAAATTGCCACCAACGGCAAGCATAGGATAGAGGTAGTCGGCTTTTTCTGGTGCGGCAATACCGTTTTGTGCTACAAAAACATAGAGCATAACTCCCAGCGTTAGAAACAACAAGTTCACAAAAACCAAACTTGATGAAAACCAAAACATATTTTTCTGTGCCTCTTTAATGTTTTTACAGGTAAGATTTTTCTGCATCATATCTTGGTCAAGACCAGTCATGGCAATAGCAATGAACATTCCCGCAAAAAATTGTTTCCAGAAAAATTTCCCTGATTTCCAGTCGTCAAAAAAGAAAATTTGAGTGTATTCGTGCTCACTTAACCCTTGAAAGATGCTTACTCCTTCACCAAAACTTATTTGTCCCCAAAGGACATAAACAGTTACTACAACCGCTGTTAGCATGAAAAGTGTTTGTAATGTATCGGTATAAACAATGGTTTTTATACCGCCTTTAAAGGTGTAGAGCCAGATTAAAACAATGGTTAGTAAAACGGTTACAAAAAACGGTACTTCCCAATTTAGCGGTTGAAATATGGCCAACTGAAAAACCATAGCCACCAAATACAACCGAAAAGAGGCACCTAATATTCTGCTTATCAAAAAGAACCAGGCTCCTGTTTTATATGCTTTAAAACCAAATCGTTCGTCTAAATAGCTGTAGATGGAAACTAAATTCATTCGGTAATACAGCGGCATAAGTACGGTTGCAATAACCACGTAGCCCGCAAGGTAGCCGAGTACCATTTGCATGTATGAAAATTGACTTGTAGCCACCCAGCCAGGAACAGAAATGAAAGTAACTCCAGATAAGCTGGTACCAATCATACCAAAGGCTACCACGTACCAAGGCGATTGTTTGTTTCCGGTAAAGAAAGCCGTGTTTGAACTGTTTTTATCGGCGGTTAGTCTTGATATGCCTATGAGGAAGGCAAAGTATCCAAGTACAAATAGAATAATAGTTAATGGAGCCATCTTACAAAAGAAAGACTACGTCTTTTCGATTTGCTTTTCTGATGTTTATTTCATTCACATTGAGTAGTTGAATAGCGTAATTTTGGCGCTAATGGAGTTACCCTCTAAACATTTGAACGAAGCTGTTGAGGCTATTGCTAGTTTACCCGGAATTGGAAGGAAATCTGCTTTGCGTTTGGCTTTGCATTTATTACGCAGAGATAAATTAGAAGTGGATCAGTTTGCTGCTGCAATTGCAGGTATGAAAGAAAATGTTCGGTTTTGTGAGGTTTGTGGAAACATTTCTGACGGGCCTAAATGTAACATTTGCACTCATCCTAAACGAGATGAATCGGTAGTTTGTATTGTGGAGGATTTGAGGGATGTACTTGCCATAGAATCCACTCAGTTGTTTCAAGGAAAATACCATGTTTTGGGTGGAATTATTTCTCCGATGGATGGAATTGGACCTAGCGATTTAAATATTTCATCTCTTTTTCCAAGGCTGGAAGATGAAGCTGTAAAAGAGGTAATACTAGCTCTAAATGCAACAATGGAAGGAGACACTACTGCCTTTTATTTATACAAAAAGCTAGAGCAATACAACCTAAAAGTGAGCTCGATAGCCAGAGGAGTAAGTATTGGTGACGAATTGCAGTATACCGATGAAATTACGCTCGGAAGAAGTATTCAGCACAGAACTCCTTTTGAGCAGACCTTAAGCAGATAAGGTTACTTATTTCTGAAGAAAATTTGGATAGGAACTCCAGTAAATTCGTAGTGCTTTCTGAGCTGATTTTCTAAAAAGCGTTTGTAAGGTTCTTTAATGTACTGCGGTAAATTGCAATAAAAGGCAAACGTTGGGTAACGCACGGGGAGCTGAGTCACGTACTTTATTTTTATGTGTTTTCCTTTTAAAGCCGGAGGTGGGTAATTTTCGATAATCGGAAGTAGCAACTCGTTTAACTCGCTAGTCTTTATTTTTCGCTCTCGATTTTCAAAAACTTTTACAGCATTTTCTAAAGTTCTGTGTAAGCGTTGTTTTTCATGTACAGATATAAATAGCACATCAACATCATCAAATGGAGCTAGCTTTTCTTTGATGCTACGCTCCATATCACGGGCTGTATTTGTTTCTTTTTCAATTAAATCCCACTTATTGAATAAGACAATTACACCTTTATTGTTCTTAATGGCAAGTCCAATAATGTTGAGGTCTTGAGAGCTGATTCCTTCAACAGCATCAATCATTACTATGCACACATCGGCTCTTTCAAGTGCTTTAATGGCGCGCATTACACTGTAAAACTCGAGGTCTTCGTGTACTTTCTTTTTTCTGCGAATTCCGGCTGTATCTACAAGTACAAAATCGAATCCGTAGGCATTAAAACGTATATCATTAGTGTCACGGGTGGTTCCAGCAATGTTGGTTACAATATTTCTTTCCTTACCTAATAAAGCGTTTATAAAAGAGGATTTACCAGCATTTGGTCTACCAACTACCGCAAATCTAGGTAGGCCTTCAAATTCATCAACATAATTGGAATCAGGTAGTTCTTTTACCACTTCATCCAAAACATCACCCGTACCTGAACCATTGATAGAAGATATGCAGTAATACTCTCCTAAGCCTAAGCTATAAAACTCAACAGCCTCTTCAGCGCGTTGGTGGTTATCTACTTTGTTTACCGCTAGGAAAACTTTTTTTTGAGTTTGACGCAGCATTTGCGCTACCTCCATATCCAAATCAACAATTCCGGTAGTTACATCCACCACAAAAATGATAACCTTAGCTTCGTCGATAGCAATTTGAACTTGCTTTCGAATTTCAGCGTCAAAAATATCGTCGGAGTCTTTTACATATCCCCCCGTATCAATAACGGTGAACTCCTTGCCGTTCCAATTCGATTTACCATAATGGCGATCTCGGGTAACACCACTAAATTCATCCACGATTGCATCTCGGGTTCCAACCAATCGATTAAAGAATGTTGATTTGCCTACGTTTGGGCGACCTACAATTGCGACTACAGAATTCATTCAGTAAATTTTTGCAAAGAAACTATTTTAAAGAGGGTAGAGGGTTAATTCAAGTAGCCAAAACGTTTTAGTTCAGGATTCTTGTTTCTCCAGTCTTTATTTACCTTCACATAAAGCTCAAGAAATACTTTTTTCTCTAGAAAAGCCTCCATTTCTTTTCGAGCTTCACTACCAATCCGCTTTAATCCAAGTCCTTTGTGGCCTATCAAAATACCTTTTTGACTATCTCGTTCAACATAAATTTCTGCTCTTATTCGAGTTATTTCAGGCTCTTCTTTAAATGCTTCGATAACCACTTCGCAAGCGTATGGAATTTCTTTTTTGTAATGAATAAAGATTTTTTCTCTGATAATTTCAGACATAAAGAAACGCATGGGTTTATCGGTCATTTCATCTTTTGGAAAATATGCCGGAGAAGGAGGTAAGTTTTTTAGAATATGATCCCAAACCGATTGAATATTAGCTCCATGCAATGCTGAAATAGGAATAATGGTAGATTTTGGAAGTCGTTCCTGCCACAGTGCAACCTGTTCTTCCAAGGTCTCTTGATCGGTTAGGTCAATTTTGTTTAGCACCACAATTACTGGAACGTTCATTAATTGAACTTTGCGGAAGATTTCCTCATTTTTAATCTTCTTTTCGCCTACTTCACTTACAAAAAGAAGTATGTCGGCATCTTGTAACGAAGATTCAACGAAACTCATCATTCCTTCGTGCATTTTGTAAGCCGGAGTTAGTATTCCAGGCGTATCGGAATACACAATTTGAAAGTCATCACCAGAAACGATGCCCTGAATTCGATGTCTAGTAGTCTGTGCCTTTGAAGTTATTATCGAGAGTTTTTCTCCCACTAACTTATTCATTAGCGTGCTTTTACCCACGTTGGGGTTTCCTATTATGTTTACGAATCCAGCTTTGTGCGACATAAAATGTAATTTACGGTGACGCGAAATTAAAAGAAAGTATATATTTGCAGCCGCGTTTAACCAAACAACCAAAGACATATCGCGGGGTGGAGCAGTTGGTAGCTCGTCGGGCTCATAACCCGAAGGTCGCAGGTTCGAGTCCTGTCCCCGCAACTACATAAGACGGATCGGTATTTCTACCGGTCCGTTTTTTATTTCTATTATCATTACCACCTGTATCACCCCTTCATCAATCCATTTTTTTAATTGGCGCCCACCATCTCTTTCAAACATTGGGATTGATCCCGAACATTT